>NZ_JBNFNU010000198.1:0-7579 GCF_057364445.1 Xanthobacter sp. BG11Y11_SDJG | reverse complement strand
CGGCCGCAGTGGGGGTGTGGCCATCGATAAACACGGTCCCAGGCCGGGGCGGAGGCGCGCCGAAAACGGCGCGCCTGCCGGCGCCGGTTCAGCCGGCCTCGCCGTAGAACCACCGCGTCGGCGCCAGCGCCAGCCAGGGCACGTAGGTGCAGATCATCAGAACCAGGAGCAGCACCGCGATATAGCCGAGATTGGCCTTGGTGGTCTTCCAGATGTCCGACTTGGCGATGGCGCAGGCGGCGATGAGCACCGACGCCACGGGCGGCGTCTGCTGGCCGATGGCGAGGTTCAGCGTGAGCACCAGGCCGAAATGCACCGGATCGATGCCCACCTGCTGGATCAGCGGCAGGACGATCGGCACCGTGAGGATGATGGCCGCCGCCGAATGCAGGAACATCCCGAGGATCAGGAAGAAGATGTTCAGCAGCAGCAGCACCATGTAGGGGTTGGTGGTGTATTCGAGGATCGAGCCGGCGAGCGCCTGCGGCACCCGCGCCTCGGTCAGGAACACGCCGATGAGGGCGGAGGACGCCACCAGCAGCATCACCACGGCGGTCTGCAGCGCGGCGTCCACCAGCGACTTGTAGAGGTCGCGCAGGGTCTGCTCGCGATAGATCACGGTGGAGATGAAGAGCGCCGCCACCACCGCCACCGCCGCGCCTTCGGTCGCGGTGACGAAGCCGCCGAAGATGCCGCCGAGGATGATCACCGGCAGCATCAGCGCCCAGGCCGCCTCGCGGAATGCGGTGCCGAGCTTGGACAAAGAGAAGCGCTGCTCCACCGGGAAATTGTACTTGCGGGCGTAGAAATAGCTGGCGATGGCGAGGCCGGCGCCGCCCAGAAGCCCCGGCAGCAGGCCGGAGATGAACATCTTCACCACCGAGACCTGCGCCATCACCGCATAGAGGATCATGGGGATGGAGGGCGGCAGGATGATCGCGAGGCTGGCCGAGGAGGACGAGATGGCGGCCGCCACCTCCTTGGAATAGCCGCGGCTCTTCATGGCCGGGATCAGCAGCGTGCCGAGCGCGGCGACGCCGGCGACCGCCGAGCCGGAAATCTCGGCGAAGAACATGGAGGCGCCCACCGTCACCATGGCGAGGCCGCCGCGGATGAAGCCGAGCATCGCCGAGGCGAGGTTCACCAGGCGCCGCGAGATGGACGACGAGTTCATGATGCCGCCGGCGAAGATGAAGAGCGGGATCGCCAGCAGCGGGAAGTTGGTGGCGCCCTCGAACATCACCAGCGGAACGTTGGGCAGCATGGCCGCCCCTTGCGTGATCCAGATCGCCGCCACCGCCACCACGGCGAGCGCGACCGCGATGGGCACGTTGAGCAGCACCATGCCGAACAGGCCGGCGAGCATGTATCCGAGCGTGGCGGTCATCGCGCGCGGCCTCCTTCGGCCAGGCCGGAGGAAAGGGGCTTGGGTGGGGCGGACGCGCGATCGGGCGCCGCGTCGCCGGGCGCCTCCACGCCGACGCTCTCCAGCGCCTCCTTGAGTTCGTGGTCCTCGAAGCCGTGGCCGCGCGCGGCGGCGAGCACCTCGGGCAGCCGCAGCAGTTCGGCGATGATGAACAGCACCGCCGCGATGGGCAGCGCCGACTGGGTGAGCTGCTGCGACACGTCCGGCAGCGAGACCAGGGTGGAGCCCTGCAGGATCATCACCACCTCGGTGCCGTAGATGGCGAGCAGCGCGAAGAAGCCGATGACGATCGCCTCGGACAGAAGCGTCACCGCCACCCGGAGGTTCGGCGAGAACGCATTGACGATGCCGGGAAAGCCGATGTGCGCGCCGCGCAGCGCGGCCAGCGCACTGCCGTAATAGGTGAGCCAGGCGAGGCCGATGGAGGCGATCTCGTCGTACCAGACGAGCGAGGCACCGAAGAAGCGGTAGACGAAGCCCATGACGAGGATGATCGTGAGCCCCGCCATGAGCGCGGCGGCGATCACCTCAAGGAACCGGTCGTAATATCTGCGGACGCTCTGCATGGGACGGGCTGCTCCGGCGAAGCTTGTCGCGGCGGGTGGGGACGCAGCCGCCCGGCTGCGGCCGCTGCGCCTCCCCGCAAGGCGGGGAGGCGAAGTCGTGGGGGTGGGCCGCGGCGAAGCCGGGGGCGGCCTTCGCGCGTCAGGAGCCCTTGCCGAGCGCCAGCGACTTGTCGATCAGCGCCTGGCCGCCGTTCACCTGCTTGGCGAACTCGTCATAGACCGGCTTGGAGGCGGCGATGAAAGCGGGCTTGTCGGCCTCGTTCACCTGCATGCCGGCGGCCTTCAGCTTCTCCAGCAGTTCGCCGTCGAGGCGGGCGCGATCTCGAGCGCCACGGGCTCCATCTCGATCGCGGTCTCCTCCAGCGCCTTGCGCACGTCCGGCGGCAGGCTCTGCCAGGAGCGGCCGGCGGTGAGGTAGGCCGGCGTATAGACGTGGCCGGTGAGCGAGAGATATTTCTGCACTTCCTGGAAGCGCGAGGGATAGATCTGCGCGAACGGGTTCTCCTGGCCGTCCATCACGCCGGTCTGGAGCGCGACGAACACCTCCGACAGCGCCATCGGGCTCGGCGTCGCGCCATAGGCCTGGAACATCTTCACCCGCCACACGCCCTTGGGCACGCGCAGCTTGATGCCCTGGAGGTCGTCGGGCTTCACGATCGGCCGCTTGTTGTTGGTGATGTGGCGGACGCCGTTCTCCCAGGTGGCGATGATGGTGTAGCCGGCCTTCTGGGCGATCGGCACCAGCGTCGGCTTGATGACCTCGTCGCGGATGCGCGCGGCGTGGGCGCGGTCCTTCACCAGATAGGGCATCTCGAACACGCCGAACTCGGGCGCGACCGTGGTCATCACGGTGGAGGGCAGCGCGAGATCGATGGTGCCGAGCTTCAGCTTCTTCAGCATCTCGTCGTCGCCGCCGAGCTGGCTCGATCCGAACACCACCACCTTCGCCTTGTCGCCGAGCTTGGCGTTGGCGCGCTTGGCGAATTCCTGGCTGGTCTGGTCGAAGAGCGAGCCCGGCTCGCCCACATGGCCGAGCTTGATCTCGGTCTGGGCAATGGCCGCCGTGGCGGCGAATGCGCCGGCCGCGGCCAGCATGAGGGTGGTGAACAGTCTCATTGGCGTCTCCTCCGTTCCTCGCGCGGGCCGGTTCCGGCCCCGCGCCCGGCATCTTCGGCCGGTGCGCTTCAAGTGAATTATGAATGCAGAAATCGGAAAGGCAAGGATACAAAGCCTCCCGCCTTTATTCCGCAGCCTCCTTCAGAGCCGGTTGGGACTTGGCGGCGGCCACCGAACGCGCCAGCACCTGCGCCACATGTACCGCTTGGCGCGCCGTGCCGTCGGCGATCTGGTGGCGGCAGGAGGTGCCGTCCGCCACCACCACCGTGTCCGCATCCGCCGCCCGCACCGCCGGCAGCAGCGACAGCTCGCCCATGGCCTTCGACACGCCGACGGTCTCCGCGCCGTAGCCGAACGCGCCGGCCATGCCGCAGCAGCTGGTCTCCACGGCCTCGACGCTGAGGCCCGGGACGAGGCGCAGCGTCTGTTCCACCGCGCCCATGGCGGCGAAGCTCTTCTGGTGGCAGTGGCCGTGCAGCAGCGCGCGCGGGCCGATGGGCGCGAGGTCGAGCGCGAGGCGCCCCGCCTTCGCCTCGCGGGCGAGGAATTCCTCGAACAGCAGCGCCGAGGCGGCGAGCTTCTCGGATGCCGGGCCGGGCAGGAGCGCCGGCACCTCGTCGCGGAACGAGAGCAGGCAGCTCGGCTCCAGGCCGATCACCGGCACCCCTTCCGCCAGCCGGGGCCCAAGCGCGTCGAGCACGCGCTGCGCCTCCCTCTTCGCCTCGTCCACCGCGCCGATGGACAGGAAGGTGCGCCCGCAGCACAAAGGCCGGGACGAGCCGTCGGCCGGCCGGGCGATCTCCACCCGGTAGCCGGCGGCGGTGAGGACGGCGAGGGCGGCGTCCAGATTTTCCCGCTCGAAGTAGCGGTTGAAGGTGTCCGCCAGCAGGATCACCGGCGCCCCGTCCACCGGCCCGAAGGCGGCGGGGGTATCGGCGAACACGTCGCGCCGCCAGCGCGGCAGCACCCGCTCGGCGGCAAAGCCGGTGACGCGCTCGGCGAGCTTCGCCAGACCTGGCACGCGGTCGCGCAGGTTGACGAGCCCCGGCACCTTCGCGGCGAACGGCGCATAATGCGGCAGGAAGCCGACCAGATAGTCCCTGATCGAATGGCCGAAACGCGCGGCGCGGGCAGCGAGCGCCTCGATCTTGAAGCGCGCCATGTCGACGCCGGTGGGGCATTCGCGCCGGCAGCCCTTGCAGGAGACGCAGAGCTTCAGCGTCTCCATCATCTCGTCCGAGGTGAAGGCGTCCTCGCCCAGCTGGCCGGAGAGGGCAAGGCGCAGCGTGTTGGCGCGCCCGCGCGTCACGTCTTTCTCGTCCCGCGTTACCCGGTAGGACGGGCACATGGTGCCGCCGGAGAGCTTGCGGCAGGCGCCGTTGTTGTTGCACATCTCCACCGCGCCCTGAAGGCCGCCGGAGGCGCCGGGAAAGGCGGACCAGTCGAGACGGGTCTTCACCTCGACGGGGTGATAGTGCGGCCCGTAGCGGAACAGCGTCCGGTCGTCGAACTTCGGCGCGTCGACGATCTTGCCCGGGTTCAGCAGGCCGCGCGGGTCGAACGCGCGCTTCACCGCGCCGAACGCCGCGACGAGGCGGCTGCCGAACATGAATTCGTGGAACTCCGAGCGCACGATGCCGTCGCCGTGCTCGCCCGAATGGGAGCCCTTGTAGGCGCGCACCAGCGCGAACGCTTCCTCGGCGATGGCGCGCATGCGCTTCACGTCGAGGTCCTGGCGCAGGTTCAGCACCGGGCGCACGTGCAGGCAGCCGACGGAGGCGTGGGCATACCAGGTGCCGCGCGTGCCGTTCTTCTCGAACACCTCCGTCAGCCGCGCGGTGTAGTCGGCGAGGTGCTCCAGCGGAACCGCGCAATCCTCCACGAAGGACACCGGCTTTCCCTGGTCCTTCATGGACATCATGATGTTGAGGCCGGAGGTGCGCACGTCGGCGATGGCGGCCTGGAGCGCCGGCTGGGTGACATCCACCACCCCGCCCCAATGGGCGCCGGTGCGGTCCCAGCCGAGGCCGATATCGCCCATCAGGTCGTGCAGGCGCGCGAGGCGGCGGGCGTTCTCCGCGTCGTCCTCGGCGAACTCCACCAGGAGGATCGCCTCCGGCCGGCCGCGCACGAAGGCGTCCAGCGTGGGGCGGAACATGGCGATGTCGGAGGCCAGATCCAGCAGCGTGCGGTCCACCAGCTCCACCGCGATGGGGCCGAGCTTGACGATGTGCTGGGCCGCATCCATGGCGGCATGGAAGGAGCCGAAATGGCACGCCCCCACCGCGCGCCGGCCCATCAGCGGCCAGAGCTTCAGCTCGATGGCGGTGGAGAAGCCGAGCGTGCCCTCCGAGCCCACCAGCACATGGGCGAGGTTGATCTCGGAGGCCGGCACCAGCGCATCGAGATTGTAGCCGCCGACCCGGCGCTGCACCTTGGGGAAGCGCGCCGCGATCTCGTCCGCCTCACGCGCGCCGAGCGCGGCAAGGGTCTCGGCGAGCGGGCGCAGGGGCGCGGTGGCGGACAGGTCCGAGAGGTCGCCCTTCACCGGGCCGAAACGCGCCTTGACGCCGCTCGCCAGGAGCGCGTCGACGGCCACCACGTTGTCCCGCGTGGTGCCGTAGCGCAGCGAGCGCCCGCCGCAGGAATTGTTGCCCACCATGCCGCCGATGGTGGCGCGCGAGGCGGTGGAGACGTCCACCGGGAACCACAGACCGTGCGGGCGCAGCTGCCGGTTCAGCTCGTCGAGCACGATGCCCGGCTCCACCACCGCGCGGCGGCCGGAAACGTCCAGCTCCAGGATCGCGGTGAGATGGCGCGAGCAGTCGACGATGAGGCCGGTATTGATGGTCTGCCCGCACTGGGAGGTGCCGCCGCCGCGGGCGGTCACGGGCACCTTCTCCTCCAGGGCGATGGCGACCGCGCGCTCGGCCTCGGCCCGCGTCTTCGGCACCACGACGCCGGCGGGCATCTGCTGGTAGGCCGACGCGTCGGTGGCGTATCGTCCCCGGCTGAAGCGGTCGAACAGGACCTCGCCGGCGAGCTCCGCCTTCAGCCGCCGCTCAAGGCCGGGTTCCACGATCCGTGCCACGGTCGCCGCCATTCCTGGAACGCTCCCAGAAAAAGTGTTCTTGACTGTTTTTTGCATTCATAATTCATTTTGGCAAGCCAGAAGGGAACCACCCCTCATTCGGAGGCCCGCCTCATGCCGTCCAATTCCGCCCGCGTCGCAGGCCGACATTTCCTGCAGATCCCCGGCCCGACGCCGGTGCCGGACCGCATTCTGCGCGCCATGGACATGCCGGTGCTCGACCATCGCGGGCCGGAATTCCAGAAGCTCGGCCGGCGGGTGCTGGAAAACGTCAAGACCGTGTTCAAGACCCGCGCCCCGGTCATCATCTACCCCGCCTCGGGCACGGGCGCATGGGAGGCGGCGCTCTCCAATTGCCTCTCCCCCGGCGACAAGGTGCTGATGTACGAGACCGGCCATTTCGCCACACTGTGGCGCAACATGGCGGCCAAGCTCGGGCTCGACCCGGTGTTCATCGGCTCCGACTGGCGCCAGGGCGCGGATCCGGAGGCCATCGGCGCGGCGCTCGCCGAGGACAAGGCGCACGCCATCAAGGCCGTGTGCGTGGTGCACAACGAGACCTCCACCGGCTGCGTCTCGCCCATCGCCAAGGTGCGCAAGGCCATCGACCAGGCCAACCATCCGGCGCTGCTGCTGGTGGACACCATCTCCTCGCTCGCCTCCATCGACTATCGCCACGACGAATGGGGCGTGGACGTCACGGTGGCGGGCTCGCAGAAGGGGCTGATGCTGCCGCCGGGCCTGTCCTTCAACGCCGTGAGCGAGAAGGCGCTGGCCGCCGCCAAGGCCGCGCGCTCACCGAAGCTGTTCTGGTCCTGGGAGGAGATGCTGCCCGCGAACCGCGCCGGCTACTTCCCCTACACGCCCGCCACCAACCTGCTCTACGGCCTCGATGCGGCGATCGACATGGTGCACGAGGAGGGGCTGGAGAACGTGTTCGCCCGCCACGACCGCCATGCGGCGGCGACGCGCGCGGCGGTGGAGGCCTGGGGCCTGGAGGTGCTGTGCCGGGTGCCGGAGCACTATTCCTCCTCGCTCACCGCGGTGCTGGTGCCGGACGGGCACGACGCCGACGCCTTCCGCGCCCGGCGCTGGAGGCGTTCGACATCTCGCTCGGCACCGGGCTGACCAAGCTCGCCGGCAAGGTGTTCCGCATCGGCCATCTGGGCGACACCAACGACCTCACCATCCTCGGCGCGCTGGCGGGGGTGGAGATGGGGCTGGAGCTGGCCGGCATCCCACACCGGAAGGGCGGCGTCGCCGCCGCCATGGCGCACTTCACCGCCGCCGCCAAGGACGCTTTGCCCCCGGGCGGCGGAATAGCGGAGCGGCGGGCGCGCTGTTCCGTCCCCGGGGCGGGGGGTAGGGAACGCGAGAACG
>NZ_JBNFNU010000197.1:0-7629 GCF_057364445.1 Xanthobacter sp. BG11Y11_SDJG | reverse complement strand
GCCGGCCGGTGCCTGCGGCTCGATCTGCCCGGCGGCGGCGGCTTCGGCCCGCCCGCCGAACGCGACGGCGCGGCACGCGCGCACGACATCGCCGCCGGCTACGTTACCCCCTCGCCGGCCGGGCGCGACGAGCGCTGAGGCCCCTACCCCTTTCCACACCGGAGCCGAACCATGACGCTTGAAGGACAGTCCGCCATCGTCACCGGCGGCGCGCAGGGCATCGGGCTCGCCTGCGTCGCCGCGCTCGTCGCCGAGGGCGCGCGCGTCACCATCGCCGACGTGAAGCTGGAGGCGGCCGGCGCCGCCGCCGCGAAGTTCGGCGACAAGGCCGCGGCGGTCGCCTGCGACGTCTCGAAGCCCGAGGACGTGAAGGCCGCCGTGGATGCCGCCGAAGCCGCCTTCGGCACGGTGACGGTGCTGGTGAACAATGCCGGCATCACGCTTTCCGGCGACATCCTCTCGCTGGAACTGGACGCGTTCCGCAAGGTGCTGGACGTGAACCTCGTCGGCACCTTCCTCATGAGCCAGGAGGTGGCGCGGCGCATGGTGGCGGCCAAGGCGAAGGGATCGATCGTGAACCTCTCGTCGATCAATTCCATCATGGCGATCCCGGCCATCACCGCCTATTGCGCCTCCAAGGGCGGCGTCGCCCAGGTGACGCGCGCGAGCGCGCTGGCGCTGGCGCCGCACGGCATCCGCGTGAACGCGGTCGCGCCGGGATCCATCATGACCGACATGATGCGCGGGGTGGCGGCCGACGAGGCGGCCATGAAGCGCGTGCTGTCCCGCACCCCGCTCGGGCGCGTGGGCGAGCCGAGCGAGATCGCCGACGCGGTCGCCTTCCTCGCCGGCGGCAAGTCGAGCTACATCACCGGCGAGACCCTCTTCATCGACGGCGGCCGCGCGGCGTTGAACTACACGGTGTGAGCGGGCGGAGGCTGTGAAGGCCCCCCTCGCCCGCCACCCCACCGTCCGCACCAACCGCCCTGTCCGCCACCCAGCCGTCGCCCTCCGACTTGATCGGAGGGCCCACGACCCTGCCGCCGGGCCTTCAACCGCGTCGCCATGGGTGCTCCGGTCAAGCCGGAGCACGACGGCGGTTGAAGGGGCCGCCGCCGCGCCTATCCACCGCGCCGGGCGCCCTCAAGCCTCCACCGCCCGGAAGCCCATGGCGGCGCGCACGGGGCGGCGGGCGGGGGCTTGCATGGCAAGGAGGCCCACCGCCTTCTGGCGGGCGCGGAACATGCGCTCGAAATGCGCCCACGGGATCGCCGTGCAGGCCGGGCTGAAGAAGGCCTCCCAGGCAGCTTCCGGCACCTTCTCCCCCGGCATCCGCGCCTCTTCCGCACGGGTGCGCGCGCGCACCGCGTTTGAGGCCGGCACGAACGGGCGATACTTGTTGCCGTCCTCGTATTCGTAGAAGCAGCACATGGCTGGGCTCCCTCAGGTGCGCCGCAGGATGTGCAGGCCGCGGTTGCGGTCGATGACGTACATGAGGCCGGCCTCGGTGAGGAAGACGTCGTTGGTGCCCGGCCGCTCGAAGCCCTCCGGCGCGTCCGGCACGAAATAGGCCACCTCCTTCGGCGCGTGCGGGTTCTTCACGTCCACCACGCGCAGGCCATAGGCGAACCAGGCGACCGGGATCTCGGTGCCGTAGACCTGCTCGGCCGGCTGATGGCAGCCGGTGAATTCCGGCATGTTCACGTCCTCAAGCCCCTCGATCTGGTAGGTGGAGAGGATGGTGGGGTAGGCCTCCTCGGTGATGTCCACCAGCCACATGAAGGGCGGCGGCGAGGGCTTGGTCTTGCGCACGTCCTCGTCCGCCACCAGCAGGATGTCGCGCCCCGCGAGCGTGAACGGCAGGGGCAATGCGGTGTGGGTGGGGTGGGTGAAGGGCGGATTGTAGCGCAGGCGCGAGACGAGCTTCGGCTGCGACATGTCCTCGATGTCGAGGATCGCCATGCCCGCATGCCAGTAGGCGACATAGAGCCGGTTGCCCCGGCGCAGGACATGGTGGCACCAGGTCATGCGGTAGCCCTCGTCCGGCGTCTCGCCGCCGGCCACCCACTGGCCCGGCATCCACCAGCGGCCCACCTCCTTCGGGTTGGCGGGGTCTTCCAGGTCGAGGATCATCATGATGTTGAGGTGATAGCCCTCTACCTCGGGCGTGATGTAGGCGTAGCGCCCATCGAAGTCGAAGCGGTGCACGCCGGTGCCGGCGGTCTTCCAGAAGGCGATCTGCTTCGGATTGGCCGGGTCCTTGACGTCGTAGATGGCGAGGCCGCCCTGGAAGTTCTCGTCGAGAATGTAGGGCGGCGGGCACTCCCAGTTCACCAGCATGATGTCGTTCTCCACCCGCACCTTGTGCGAGTGGACCCCTTTGGGGATGGAGATGTGGTGCACCTGGCGCGGGTTCCTCGGGTCCGAGATGTCGACGATGGTGGTGCCGTGGGGCGCGTCCATGTGGGCGATATAGCAGTAATTGCCCTTCACATAGACCTGGCCGCCGCCCGGGCAGTCGAAATAGGACAGGACCTCCAGACCTTTGATCTCAGCCATTTGAACGTCACTCCGGGCAGTTCTTGATGGTGGTCGAAGAAGAGAGCTGCGGCGCTAGTCGAGCGCCGCACCGGCCGGCAGGCGCCGGCGCCACTTGAAGACGGCGTTGCCGGCGAACAGCAGCACGAGCGCCGCCACCACGCCGACGCAGATCGGCCGGGTCAGGATCAGCCCCCACTCGCCGTTGGCGAGGAACATGGTCTGGCGCAGGCTCTTCTCGATCATCGGCCCGAGCACCAGCGCGATGACCAGCGGCGAGGGGTCGACCTTGAGCTTGCGCAGCCCGTAGCCGAGGGCGCCGGCGAGCACCATGATCCAGATGTCGAGCAGGCTGTTGTTGATGGAATAGGTGCCCACCAGGCACAGGATCATCACCATCGCCGCCAGCACGTTCTGCGGCAGCTTCAGCACCGAGACGAAGACGTGCACCAGCGGCAGGTTGAGCACCAGCAGCAGCAGGTTGCCGATATACATGCTGGCGATCACGCCCCAGAACACGTCCGGCGCGTTCAGCATGAACATCGGCCCCGGCTGCACGCCGTGGATCACCAGCGCCGCCAGCAGCATGGCGGTGGCGGGCGAGAACGCGATGCCGAGCGCGAACATGGGCACCATGGCGCCGGCGGTGGCGGAATTGTTGGCGCTCTCCGGCCCGGCCACCCCCTCGATGGCGCCGTGGCCGAAGCGCTCCGGCGTGCGCGAGAGGCGCTTCTCCACCCGGTAGGACAGGAAGGAGGACACCACCGTCGCCGGCCCCGGCACGAGGCCGATCAGGAAGCCCAGCACGCTGCCGCGCAGGATCGGCCAGAATGACATCTTCGCCTCCAGCCAGGAGGGCACGAGGTCGCGGAACCGCACCTTGGTGAGGCGGGCCTTCTGCTCGCCCTCCTCCATCATCTTGAGCACCTCGGCGATGCCGTAGAGGCCCATGATGACGGGCACGAGGTCGATGCCCTGCGCGAGCTGGGTGAAGCCGAAGGTGAAGCGCTGGGTGCCGGTGATCGGGTCGATGCCCACGGTCGAGATGGCGAGCCCCAGCCCCACCATGATGAAGGCAATGTGGAACGGATTGGTGGAGAGCCCGCACAGGAAGACGAGGCCCGCCGCCGCCAGCACGAAATATTCCGGCGGCCCGAACCGGAGCGCCAGTTCGGCCAGCCCCGGCCCCACCAGCATGATGCCGAGGATGCCGAGCGTGCCGGCGACGAAGGAGCCGATGGCGGCGATGGCGAGCGCGGGTCCCGGCCGGCCCTTCTTCGCCATCTGGTAGCCGTCCACGGCGGTCATCACCGAAGCCGCCTCGCCCGGCACGTTGAGCAGGATGGCGGTGGTGGAGCCGCCATACATGGAGCCGTAATAGATGCCCGCCAGCATGATGATGGCGGCCTCCGGCGGCATCGCGAAGGTCAGCGGGATGAGCAGCGCCATGCCCGCATTGGGGCCGATGCCCGGCAGCACGCCCACCAGCGAGCCGAGCAGCACGCCGATGAAGCAGGCCAGCAGGTTCGCCGGCAGCGCCGCGACCGAGAAGCCGTGCGCGAGGCCGGCGATCATCTCCATGGCCGCGCCTCCCGCGGGTGCTGGCGGCGCGCGCTCATGAGAACAGGCTCCCCGCCGGCAAAGTGAGGCCGAGCAGCGGCACGAAGATCGTCCAGGTGGCCAGCGCCAGCGCGGCGCCGATGGCGAGGCTCGCGCGCCAGGAGGTGCCGAACAGCCGCAGCGCCGCCACGCACAGCAGCACCGCGCTGGCGAGATAGCCGATCAGCGGCAGCAGTGCGCAGAAGGCGAACAGGCCGGCGAGCGTCGCCGCCACCTTCGCGAGGCCGAGGCGCGAGGTGGGCTCCACCTGGAGCACGCCCCGGGAGAACACCGCCACCGCGCCGCTGGCGATCAGCAGTACGCCGACCGCCACCGGGAAGAAGCCCGCGCCCGGCCCCGCCAGCGTGTGCATGGGAAGCTGGGCCGCCAGTGCGAGATAGAAGGCGCCGAACAGGAGGATGCCGACGCCGAGCGGCCGGGTCGCCATCTCACTTCTTCAGCAGGCCGAGCTTGTCCAGCAGCGCCGTGTGTGCCTTGAACTCCGTGTCGAAGAAGGCCGCGAGCTTGGCGCTGTCCATGTAGTTGACCTCGATCTCGCGCGCCTTGGCGAAATCCTGGAACGCCTTGTCCTCCACCGCCGCGCGGATCGCCTTGGCGTAGAAGTCAGTGACGCCCGCCGGCAGGCCCTTGGGTCCGAAGAAGGAGAAAGAGAGGTTCACGCCGATGTCGTAGCCGAGCTCCTTGAAGGTCGGCACGTCCGGATAGAAGGGGCTGCGCGCCGGCTGGAACGCCGCGAGGATGCGGATGCGCCCGGCATTGGTGAGCTGGCGCCCCTCGCCGGGATTGATGACGAGCGTGTCCACATGGCCGCCGAGCAGCGCGGCCGAGCCTTCCGCCCAGCCGGAGAACGGCACGTGCACCACGTCGATGCCGGAGGCGGCCTGGAGCTGGGCGAGGTTGAGGTGGGCGGCGGTGCCGATGCCGGAGGTGCCGAAGCGCAGCTTGGCGGGAGACGCCTTCGCCGCCGCCATCAGCTCCTTGATGTCCTTCCACGGCGCATCGCCGCGCACCGCCAACAGCTGATAGTAGGTGACGGTATTGGCGATCGCCGTGTAGTCCTGCGGCCCCTTGTAGGGCAGCGCGTTCATCTGCGGCTGGTCGAGCAGAGCCGGGGTCGGCGAGAGGCCGATCACCGTGCCGTCCGGCTTGCCTTGGACCACCTCGGTGACGCCGATGGAGCCGCCCGCGCCGGTGCGGTTGACGACCGCGACGCCGCCGGGAAGCTGGCCCTTGATCTTCTCCGCCACCGCGCGGGCGGTGAGGTCGTTGAGCCCGCCCACGGTGAAGGGAACGATGACCGTGACCGCGCCCGTGGGCGCTGCGCGACGGCGGGCGCAGCCAAACCGGCACAGGCGGCGAGCATCGCCAAGGCGGGAAGCAAGATCTTGCGCATGACGACCCCTCTGTCTGGTACGTCGTTGATCCGGGAAGGTTTCGCGGTTCTCAGTCTGCCGCCGAGATGCCGCTCAGATTGACGACGAACCGCGTGCGGTTCGCCGGATAGAAAGCGAGGCTCAGGATCACCGGGCGGCCGGCCGCATCCACATAGGTGCGGTCGCCCTCCAGCACCGGCGCGCCGACCGGAATCCCGAGCAGCGGCGCGAAACGCGGATCGGCCAGGGTCGCGGCGATGGTCTGCACCACGTTCGCGATCTCGATGCCGGCCACCTCCTTCACCACCTCGCCGAGCGTGAAGCGCTCCAGCAGCGCGATGTTCTTGAGGACGGTGTCGCCCACCTGCCGGGGCAGGTAGGCGGAGATGAAGATCACCGGCTCCCCGTCCGAAAACCGACCCGGTCGATGGCCACCACCTGCGCGCCGACCGGAACGCCGAGGATGTCCGCCACATGCGGCGTCGCCGGCGCATATCCGGCGAATTCGACCTGGGCGAAGCCCTTGGGCTGGTCCCTCAGGAGGGATTGCAGCAACTGGCTCGGCTTCGCATCCGTCCGCTTGACGCGCGGCCCCCGATAGAAGGTGCCGCGCCCCCTGTGCCTGCTGATGATCCCCTCATCCGCCAGAAGCGAGAGGGCCGTCCTTATGGTGATGACGCTGACGCCGAACTCCTTGCAGAACGCGTCCTCGGTCGGAAGCTGGTCCCCGACCGCATATTCGCGCTCAAGACGGGACTCGATGACCGATTTAATCATCGAGTACTTGGGAATGACCACATCCATCGTCTTCAGCGTAAGAAACAGCATAAACTTATGTCAATAGGTTTTTATGCACCTTTTACGTGCGATATAAAGTATCAAGCAAGACATAAACGTATTGCCATCAACAGACATCGGCCGTCGCGGCCGGCGCATGCAACCTCCGGCGAGCGCAGGATTCGGAACGGCGTTCTAGGTCGGCGTGGTTCGACGGCGCCCCGGGGGCCGCACGTCCGGCCGGACAGGGGATGTCGCGGGGCGGGAGAACGGCGGCCGCTACTGCGCCGCGCCGCGCACAGGCCTTTCGGAGAGCGCCGGAAGGTCGGCATTGGCCTCGCCGAGCGCGCCGATGGCCGCGAGCGGCACCGGCGGCATGGCCGAGAAGCGCAAGGGCGAGCGGAACAGCGGCCAGGTCTTGCCGTCCGCCCCCTCGAAGAGCTGCACCGCGCCGTGGCCGACGATCGCCGGATCGTTGCGGATCTCGGTCAGGGTGCGCACCGGCACGGCGGCGACGCCGCGCGCCGCGAGCGCATCCACCAGCGTCGCGCGCGTCATGCCGGCGGCCATCGCCACCGCATCGGCAAGGCCCGCGGCCTCCACGCCCGCCACCACATGGCCGTCGGCGCAGGCGATCATGCAATGGGGCTCGGGCGCGGCGCCGTTCCATACCGTCTGGGTGAGGAACACGGACACGTCCTGCATGGCGAGATCGATGGCGCAGCCGCGCCCGGTGCGGCGGCGCTGCTCCAGCGCGCACAGGATGGCGAACAGGCCGGCGAGGCCGCCGCTCACGTCCGCCACGGAGATGCCGAGCTTCACCGGCATCTCGCCGGCCCGCGTGATGTCCATGAGCCCCGACATGGCCTGCACCACGGTGTCGAAGGCGGGCCGTCCGGGAGAGGCGGAGAGGCGACCGAAACCGGAGATGCCGCAATAGACGAGGCGCGGATTGAGCGCCGCCAGCGCGTCGGGATCAAACCCGAGCCGCGCAAGAGAGCCGGGCTTCAGGTTCTCCACCAGCACGTCGGCGCGGGCGAGGAGCGCGGCGAAGGCGGCGCGGTCGCCGTCCGCGCGCAGGTCCAGCATCAGGCTGCGCTTGTTGGCGTTGTTGATGGTGAAGAAATAGCCCTGCCCGTCCTGGTGCGGCGGCCAGGCGCGCGAGGCTTCGCCCCCCGGCGGCTCGATCTTCAGCACCTCGGCGCCGAGCAGCGCGAGCTGCTTGGAGGCGACCGGCGCGGTCGTGTACTGGCCGATCTCCAGCACCAGCAGACCGTCGAGCGGGCGGGCGCGCCGCTGCGCCGGCTCGGGCCGGCCGGGC
>NZ_JBNFNU010000196.1:0-7656 GCF_057364445.1 Xanthobacter sp. BG11Y11_SDJG | reverse complement strand
CCGGCGGACGGCGCAGCGGGCCGGGCCGGGAGGCGTTGGGTGGGCTGATGGTCATGGTGCCGTCCTTTCCGTGGGGGCGGGAGGGTCCCGGACGGCGCGGCATCGGCGCCGGGTTCAGGCGGCCGCGCCACGCGCGAACCGCCGAAGATGAGCTGCTGCACCAGCGGGCGATCGACGAAGCGCGCCGGAAAGATGGGGGCGGGGGCGCTGGCTTGGTCCAGACGCTCCAGATGTGCTGCGGACAGCGCGACATCGAGCGCCGCGAGGTTCTCCTCCGCCTGGGCGAGGGTGCGTGCGCCCATCACCGGCGAGACGACCGCCGGATGGGCCAGCGTCCAGGCCAGCGCCACCTGGGACGGCGTCGCGCCCAGTTCGGCGGCGATGGCGCCCACCTCCTGCGCGATGTGGATGGCGCGTTCGGTGAGATGCCCCGACGCGGCGATCACGCCTCGGCGGCTGTCGGACACGGCGGCATCGCGGCTGTCCGCCACGTCGGCGCGGGAATACTTGCCCGCCAGCACGCCGCCGCCGAGCGGCGACCAGGGCAGAACGCCGAGGCCGAGCGCCGCCGCCATGGGCATCAGCTCATGCTCGACCGTGCGCTCGAGGAGGCTGTACTCGATCTGGAGCGCGACGAAGGCGGACCAGCCGCGCAGGTCGGCGAGCGTCTGCATCTCGGCGATGCGCCAGGCCGGCGTATTGCAGATGCCGAGATAGAGCACCTTGCCCGACCGCACGAGATCGTCGAGCGCACGCATCACCTCGTCGGCCCGGGTGGTCCCGTCCCAGGCGTGCAGATAGAGCAGGTCGATGCGGTCGGTGCCGAGCTGCCGCAGGCTCTGCTCCACCGAGCGCACGAGGTTGAGGCGATGGTTGCCGCCCGCATTCGGGTTGCCGGGCTCGCGCGACATGGTGAACTTGGTGGCGAGGACGATCTTGTCGCGCCGGTCGGCGATGAAGGCACCGAGAAGACGTTCCGCCTCGCCATTGGTGTAGTTCACGGCGGTGTCGACGAAGTTGCCGCCGCGATCGAGGTAGAGATCGAAGATGCGGCGCGCCTCCGCGCCGTCGGCGCCCCAGCCCCAGTCGGAACCGAAGGTCATGGTGCCGAGGCTCAGGGGCGAGACACGCAGGCCCGAACGCCCGAGAAGCCTGTAATCGCCGAGTTTCATGTGACGGTCATCTCCTGTTTCCGAAAAGGTAGGAGACGTTCCCCTAGGGCACAATTTGCCCAATGGTGACCATGTTGGTAATCTCAAATTACCAATGATGACGGACCTGACCGGCGTTTTCCGGTATTCCTTTGCGGTCGCGGAGGCGCGCAGCTTCCGCGCCGCGGCCGAGCGCCTGGGCGTCACCCGCCCGGCGGTGAGCCAGGCCATCCGGCGGCTGGAGGACCGGCTCGGCATCGCCCTTATCCAGCGCACCACGCGCAGCGTCGCCCTCACCGAGGCCGGCGCGCAGCTCTACCAGCGCCTTGCTCCCGCCATCGCCGAGGTGGGCCTGGCGCTCGATGCGGCCGCCGACCGGGAGGTGGCGCCGAGCGGCCTGCTGCGGCTCGCGGTGTCGTCGATCGCCGAGCGCTTCATCTCGGGTCCGCTGCTGGCGGCCTTCGCCGAGGCCAATCCCGCGGTCCAGATCGACGTCACCGTCACCGACGACGAATTCGACATCGTCGCCGAAGGGTATGATGCGGGCGTGCGGCTCGGCGAGGTGATCGACCAGGACATGATCGCGGTTCCGGTCTCGGGTCCCCAGCGCCAGACGGCGGTCGCCGCGCCGTCTTACATCGCGCGCTTCGGCCGGCCGTCGCATCCGACCGAGCTGCCGCGCCACCGCTGCATCGGCTGGCGGCCCGCGCCGCGCGCCGCGCCCTACCGCTGGGAGTTCGGCGAGGCGGGGCGCGAGTTCGACGTCGCGGTCCATCCGCAGATCACCACCAACGACATGTGGCTGATGATCCGCACCGCCTGCGCCGGCGGCGGCATCACCTTCGGCATGGAGGAGACGTTCCGGCCCTACATCGCCGCGGGGGAGCTGGTGCCGCTGCTCGAGGATTACTGCCCGCCGTTCGCCGGCTTCTTCCTCTATTTCCCCAACCGCCGGAACCTCGCCCCGAAGCTCCGGGCGCTGGTGGAGCATGTCCGGCGCTGGCGCTAGGGGCGGGGGTCCTGCGCCGCCGGACGGCAGGGTTTTCCTGCGCGCCTTCGGTCCGGCCGGACGAACGGTGCGTGCGTCCAATACCCGCGACGGGTCCTCCCCCTTCGCGCAAGCGTGCCCGGCCGGATGCGATCGTCCCGGATTCAGCCGGGCGGGGCTTCCGCTCCCGCCAAAGAGACTGTATAAGGCGCGCCTTCAATTCGATCGCTGGTTTGCCATAACCTGCGCGAACCGCCGCAGCGGGCAGAAGGCTCGCTTTGAGGAGTTTTGGACATGGCCGTCCCCAAGAGAAAGACGTCGCCGTCGCGCCGCGGCATGCGCCGTTCCGCCGATGCGCTGAAGCAGCCGACCTATGTGGAAGACAAGGATTCCGGGGAGCTGCGCCGCCCGCACCACCTGGACCTGAAGACCGGCATGTACAAGGGCCGGCAAATCCTCAAGGCGAAGGCCGAGGCCTGAGCGCGCGCCGCGCTCCTGCGCGGCCGGCCCGATGCCCTCTCTGGCGCGCTGCCGATTCGTCGCACGCCGGGGATCGGTGCGCCCGTGACGCCGGGCCAGAGGATGTTCAACGGGGCGATACGGCCGGGGCGCGCTGCGGGAGCGGGTCCGGCCCGCCGCCCGTCCGGACGGTGTCCGGATGAGTGCCGCAGAGCCTGTTCTCCGTCATCGTTCCTTCGCTGCGGATGGTGACAGTCCTGGCACGATTGGCGATCCCCCATGGCGGCCCAATGCGGCGTGCCGTGATCGGGTCCGGTCGAGGAGAATGTGATGCTGACGCCGATACCGCTGCTCATTGTCCCGCTGGCAATCTTCAACATCTTCGCCTTCCTCACCCCAGGCCTCGACTGGCGCACCTCGCTGACCGTCGTGGAGATGCTCTCGGGGGCGAAGTGGGACATCAGCCTCGCGGAGGCGTTTATCGCCTTCAGCCTCGTGGTGCTGTTCTTCGAGGTGCTGAAATCGACGCGCATCTCCTCGCGCTCGATCATCGATCACATGCTGTCGATGCTGCTGTTCGCGGTCGCTCTGGCCGAGTTCCTGCTGATCCCGCAGGCCGGCAATTCGGTGTTCGCGCTGCTTCTGTGCATCATGCTGTTCGACGTGGTGGCCGGCTTCTCGATCTCCGTGCGCGTCGCCCAGCGCGACTTCTCCGTCGAGCCGCGCGACAACGCCTGAGACCTGTCCGGTGCGCGGTGCGAGGCAGGTGCGGAGCGGTGCCGGCCGCACCTGATCCGCACCCCCAAGGCCGCCCCGCTCAGATGGTCTGGTTGTAGGCGCCCACTTCCGGGTGGGTGCGCAGCACGCCGTCGACCTCGGCGAACATCTCGCGCATGCGGGCTTCCGAGACCGGGCTCTCCACCACCACCACCAGCTCGGGCTTGTTGGAGGAGGCGCGCACCAGGCCCCAGGAGCCGTCCTCGCAGGTGACGCGCACGCCGTTCACCGTCACGAGGTCGCGGATCTTCTGGCCGGTCACGAGCGCGCCCTTGGCGGCGAGGTCCTGATAATACTTCACCACCTCAGCGACGATGCCGTACTTCGCCTCGTCGGCGCAGTGGGGCGACATGGTGGGCGAGGACCAGGTCTTGGGCAGCGCCTCGCGCAGCTCGGAGAGCTTCTTGCCCGGGTTGCGGTCCATCATGTCGAGCACGGCGATGGCCGAGACGAGGCCATCGTCATAGCCGCGGCCCACCGGCTTGTTGAAGAAATAGTGGCCGCTCTTCTCGAACCCCACCAGGGCGCCGGTCTCGTTCACGCGGCGCTTCATGTAGGAATGGCCGGTCTTCCAATAGTCCGCCTTGACGCCGAGCTTGATCAGCTCCGGATCGGTGGCGAACAGGCCGGTGGACTTCACGTCCACCACGAAAGTGGCGTTGGGATAGATCTTGGCGAGGTCGCGGGCCAGCATCACGCCCATCTTGTCGGCGAAGATCTCCTCGCCGGCATCGTCCACCACGCCGCAGCGGTCGCCGTCGCCGTCGAAGCCGAGCGCCAGGTCCGCCTTGTGCTCCAGCACCGCGTCCCGCATGGCATGGAGCATCTCCATGTCCTCGGGGTTCGGATTGTATTTGGGGAAGGTGTGGTCCAGCTCGCAGTCGAGCGGGATCACCTCGGCGCCCAGCGCCTCCAGGATGCGCGGTGCGAAGGCGCCGGCGGTGCCGTTGCCACAGGCCGCGATCACCTTGATGGGGTGCTTGAGCTTCGGGCGGTCGGTGAGGTCCTTGATGTAGACCTCCGGGAAGTTCTCCACGAAGTGGTAGGCGCCGCCGCCCCTCAGGTCGAACGTCGCGCCGAGCACGATCTCCTTCAGGCGGGTCATCTCGTCCGGCCCGAAGGTGAGGGGGCGGTTGACGCCCATCTTCACGCCGGTCCAGCCGTTGTCATTGTGCGAGGCCGTCACCATCGCCACCGCCGGCACGTCGAGGGCGAACTGGGCGAAATAGGCCATGGGCGACATGGCGAGGCCGATGTCGTGCACCTTCACGCCCGCCGCCATGAGGCCGGAGACCAGCGCCAGCTTGATGGACGAGGAATAGGAGCGGAAATCGTGGCCGGTGACGATCTCCGGCTTGACCCCCATTTCGTGCATCAGGGTGCCGAGGCCCATGCCCAGCGCCTGCACGCCCATCAGGTTGATTTCCTTCTGGAACAGCCAGCGCGCGTCGTATTCCCGGAAGCCCGTCGGCTTCACCATGGGCTCGGATTCGTACGCATAGGTGTTCGGCACGAGGACGGGCTTGGGCGTCGGGAACATGAGGGGGCTTCTCCGCGCGGGCAGAATGTGTCGCGGATGTGCCGATAGCACGGAATCGTGACCAAACACATGGCGGTGCAGCATTTGGGGCCGGGCGGAGCGCGCAGGCTCGGTTCATGCCGCAGCATGACGGCGGCTTGGCACGGGCCGGCGGCGTCCGCAGCCCCGCCGCCGCCTCAGTCCGCTAGTCCGAGGCTCCCCTCGGCCCGACGCTCCAGGATGGCGCGGATGGCGGCGACCATCTCGGCCTCGGGCACGGCGAGCTGCGCCGGGCGGGCGGCGCGGTATTCGGCATTGTCGGCGATGGAAGCGGCGATCCGCGCGCCCTCCACCAGGTCCTTGATCTGGACCTCGCCGGCCGCCTTCTCGTTCGAGCCCTGGATCACCACCGCCGGGGCGCCGCGCCGGTCGGCATATTTCATCTGCGCCTTCATGCCGGCGCCGCCGAGATACATCTCGGCGCGGATGCCGTTGGCGCGCAGGTCCGCCACCATCTTCATGTAGTCGGCGATGCGCGCCGGCTCCTTGTCCATGGCGAGCACCACCACGGGGCCGATCTCGGCATCCGCATCGAGCTTGCCGAGCGCCGCGAGCGCCGCGAGCAGCCGCGACACGCCGATGGAGAAGCCGGTGGCCGGCACCTTCTCGCCGCGGAAGCGGGCCACGAGGCCGTCATAGCGCCCGCCGCCCGCCACGGAACCGAAGCGCACCGGGCGGCCGTCCTCGTCGGTGATCTCGAAGGTCAGCTCGGCCTCGTAGACCGGGCCGGTATAATATTCGAGGCCGCGCACGACCGAGGGGTCGATCCGCACCCGGTCGCCATAGCCGGCGGCGGCGATGAGGGCGGCGATCTCCGCCAGTTCGTCCATGCCCTCCTTGAAGACGGCGCTGGAGACGAGGCGCGCGGCCAGTTCGATGTCGCGGCCCGCCATCTCGAAGCTGACGCCCTCCGGCGTCGCCGAGATGCCGCCGTCCAGCATGGCGAGCACGAGGGACGCCTGCGCATCGGTCAGGCCGGCACCCTTGGTGAAGTCGCCGCTTTCGTCCTTGCGGCCGGTGCCGAGCAGCAGCTTCACCCCCGGAATGCCGAACTTGTCGAACTTGTCGACCGCGCGCAGCACGGTGAGGCGCCGCCCGAAATTCTCGTCCCCGCCGAGGCCGATGGCCTCAAGCACGCCATCGAGCACCTTCCGGTTGTTGACCCGCACCACGTAGGAGCCGCGCGGGATGCCCACCGCCTCCAGCGTGTCGGCGGCCATCATGCAGATCTCGGCGTCGGCGGCGACCGAGGGCGCGCCACCGTGTCGGCGTCGAACTGCATGAACTGGCGGAACCGCCCCGGCCCCGGCTTCTCGTTGCGATAGACGTAGCCGGCGCGCCAGGATCGGTAGGGCTTGGGCAGCCGGTCGAAATTCTCCGCCACGTAGCGGGCGAGCGGGGCGGTGAGGTCGTAGCGCAGCGACAGCCACTGCTCGTCGTCGTCCTGGAACGAGAACACGCCCTCGTTGGGCCGGTCCTGGTCGGGCAGGAACTTGCCGAGCGCGTCGGTATATTCGAACGCCGGGGTCTCCAAAGCCTCGAAGCCGTAGAGCTCGTAAACGCCGCGAATCTTCTCCAGCATGGCGCGGGTGGCGGACAGTTCGGCGCCGGTCCGGTCGGCGAGGCCGCGCGGCAGGCGCGCCTTCGGCCGGTCGCTGTTCTTGGTGTCGGTCGGCTTGTCGGTCGCCTTGTCTGTCTTGGCCATGGCTGCTCGCGCCCGCGAAGCGGGAATCTCGATGTTCAAAGGGCTGGGGGCGTCTTAGAGGAGCCCCGCCGGTGCGGCAAGGCTGGGCGCGCCGGGCGGCGGTTCGACCATGGGCGCCAGCCGATCGCGGCCGAATGAGGGCCGAGCCACGATGGTGCAGCGCAGCAGAAGTGCGCAAACCGCATGGCAGCCTGTTTTGCGCACCAGATCAGATCGATAGGCCCCCGCATCCTGTGCTTCCCACCAGGATCGGCTCCTTGATCCAGGTCAATATGCTTGACCTTTGTTGCAATGCACCTAACTTCCGCGGCGGAGGAACCCCGGGGGCATCCGAGGACGCCGTGGCGCATGCGCCCGGCAGGGTGTCGTTGGCGAGAGCTGCCGGCCGAGAGCGAACGCTCGCGCCGGAGACGACGCCACAAGTGGAGACCACCATGACCGATCAGGTCGCACCGGGCATTATCCGCAAGCTGTGGGCGGGAGAAGCGGAGATCTTCCGCGATCACCTCCTGCGCCTCGACGCGGACAGCCGCCGGTTTCGGTTCGGCTCGGCCGTATCCGACGAATTCGTCACCCGCTATGCCGCCCGGGCCTTCCGGTCCGGCGCCATCGTCCATGGCTGCTTCGTGGACGGGGAGTTGCGCGCCGCGGCCGAGCTTTACCCGCTCGGCGACGTGCTGCCGGGCGAGGCGGAGGCCGCCTTCAGCGTCGAGCACACCTTCCAGAACCACGGGCTCGGCACGCTTCTGCTGGAGCGCGTCATCCTCACCGCCCGCAACCGCGGCATCCGCACGCTCTGCCTCAACTGCCTGGCGCAGAACCGGCGCATGCAGCAGATCGCGCGCAAGTTCGACGCCGAGCTGAGCTTCGACAGCGACGAGGTGGTGGCCTCGCTGAACGCGCCCTTCCCGACCGCTTTTGTCGCTGGCGCGCGAGGCGGCGGCGGACGCGCAGGGCGTCGCCGGCGCTGTGCTCCAGGCCAGCGGCTCGCCACCGG
>NZ_JBNFNU010000195.1:0-7658 GCF_057364445.1 Xanthobacter sp. BG11Y11_SDJG | reverse complement strand
GTGGGGCGCCGCCGCAGGCGCTGCGGCCTCGCCGGGCGCGATGACGCGGCGCTTCACCTTCTCCACCACCACCGCCTTCGAGCGGCCGTGGCTGAAGCTCTGGCGCACCGTGCCCTGCTCCACCGGGCGCTTCAGGGTGAGCGTCTTGCCGGGGGCGGGGTGAAGCGTCTTGTCGCCGGGTGTCTTCGTGTCGTTCATTCCGTATCCGTTCCTTGCATCCGGTCGGGGGATGCGCCTGCGTTCAGGCCATGCCCCTCCGGCGCGCTGTCGGACGTTCCAGTCCGCCAGCGCTCGAGCCTTCGGCAGCGCGCGAGAATCCCGCGGTCGTCGGATGCGCGAGCAGCGCCGCATGTACCACATTTGACCGCCCCAACGCCAAGTCCAATTCGATGCCGGGAAAGCAATCGATCACATGGACCTGAGGGGCGCCTTGCGCCTCCGCCTGCCGGACGCGCGCGTCCAGCTTGCGCACCCCGTCCGGGCGCGCGTCGGCTGCGTGGAGAAGCACGAGCACGCCGCCGCCGGCGAGCGCCTCCTCCACCTTCGCGTTGCCCGTGACCACGCGCCCCGCCTTGTTGGCAAGGCTCAGGGACGCGCGGGCGTCGCGCGAAAGAAGATCATCGACGAGGTCGGCCAGGCCCGGGTCGGCCGTGCCCTTGCCCTTGAAGGCGCGGCCGAAGGCCTTGCGCTTCAGGGCGGTCTCGAGGGCGGCGCGGGTGGCGCTCACCCAGGCGCCGCGGCCTGGGGCAGCCGGCGCGCGAGGTCAGGGACGAATCGTGCCGTCCGGCCCCACCACGAAGCGCAGCATCTCCCCCACCGGCGTCACGGCGCGGGTGGCGAGGCACAGGCGCGCGAGCGGCGCGCGCGCAGCAGCAACGCTGCGCGGCCCCCCGTCCGTCTCCTCGTCCAGCACGCTCGCGAGCACCGTGGGTCATCTCCTTCTACTCAGGCCGTGGCGTCGGGGGCGGCCTCCTCGGCCTCCTCCGCGCCCTCGGTGACAAGATCGTCCGCGCTGATCCAGCCGGCGGCGACACGCGCCTGCATGATCAGGGTCTCCGCGTCCTCGCGGGTGAACTCGAAGCCGTCGAGCGCGCCGGCATGGCGGGTGGTCTCGCCGTCCTTGCGCTCGCTCCAGCCGATCAGGTCGTCGGTGGCGCAGCCGGCCAGGTCCTCGACGCTCTTGATGTCGTTCTCGCCGAACGCCACCAGCATCTTGGAGGTGACGCCGGGCACGCTCTTCAGTTCGTCCTCGACCCCGAGCTCCTTGCGGCGGGCGTCCAGGCCCTCTTCCACCTCGGCGAGATGCTTGAGGGCGCGGGCCTGAAGCTCGGCGGCGGTGTCCTCGTCGAAGCCCTCGATGGAGGCGAGTTCGGACACCGGCACGTAGGCGATCTCCTCCACCGAGGTGAAGCCCTCGGAGGTGAGCAGCTGGCCCATCATCTCGTCGAGGTCGAGCGCCTCGGAGAACATCTTGGTGCGCTCGGCGAATTCCTTCTGGCGCCGCTCGCTCTCCTCCTGCTCGGTGAGGATGTCGATGTCCCAGCCGGTGAGCTGGGAGGCGAGGCGCACGTTCTGGCCACGCCGGCCGATGGCCAGCGAGAGCTGCGCGTCGGGCACCACCACCTCGATGCGCTCGCGGTCCTCGTCGAGCACCACCTTCACCACCTCGGCGGGGGCGAGGGCATTGACGATGAACGTCGCGATGTCCGGGTTCCAGGGGATGATGTCGATCTTCTCGCCCTGCAGTTCGTTCACCACCGCCTGCACGCGCGAGCCGCGCATGCCGACGCAGGCGCCGACCGGGTCCACCGAGCTGTCGCGCGAGATGACGGCGATCTTGGCGCGCGAGCCGGGATCGCGGGCCACCGCCTTGATCTCGACGATGCCGTCGTAGATCTCCGGCACTTCCTGCGCGAACAGCTTCGCCATGAACTGGGGATGGGTGCGTGAGAGGAAGATCTGCGGGCCGCGCGGCTCGCGGCGCACGTCGTAGACATAAGCGCGGATGCGGTCGCCGGTCTTCACCATCTCGCGCGGCAGGAGTTCGTCGCGGCGCAGGATGCCTTCGCCGCGGCCGAGGTCCACCACCACGTTGCCGTACTCGACGCGCTTGACCAGGCCGTTGACGATGTCGCCGATGCGGTCCTTGTACTCGTCATACTGCCGGTCGCGCTCGGCCTCGCGCACCTTCTGCACGATCACCTGCTTGGCCGACTGGGCGGCGATGCGGCCGAAGTCGAAGGGCGGCAGGGTATCGGCGATGGTGTCGCCCACCTGGGCCGCGGGATTGTGCCGCGCGCGCCGTCGAGCGTGATCTCGGTGGCGGAATTCTCCACCTCGTCCACCACCAGAAGATGGCGCGCGAGGCGCAGTTCGCCGGTCTTCGGATTGATGTCCGCGTGGATGTCCGTCTCCTGGCCGTAGCGCGAGCGCGCGGCCTTGGCGATGGCATCCTCCATCGCGGCGATGACGATGCCGCGGTCGATGGACTTCTCCCGCGCGACCGCGTCGGCGATCTGCAGAAGCTCCAGGCGGTTTGCGCTGACGGCGACCATCAGTGCGTCTCCTTCGCAGTGGTCTTCGGGGCCGGGACGTCGTCTTCTTCGGCGAAGGGCGACTTCTTGGCCTTGGTTTTCTTCGCGTGCGCCTTCTTGCCGGTCTTGCTGGCCTTGGCCTTCTTGCCGGCGACCTTGCCGGTCAGGCCCTTGTTGGCGCTCGGGTTGTGGCGCGGCGGGGCGGGCATGTCCTCGTCCGCCGAAACATCTTCGTCCGCCGCAACGTCTTCGTCGGCTGCGCCGTCGGCGCCGTCGAGGAAGTCCTCGGCCTCCTCGCCGGCGGCCTCGCCAGCGGCCTTGGCGGCGCGCAGCGCCTCGCGGATCAAAGCGTCGGTGAGCATGAGCTTGGCTTCGTGGATGTCGCCCACCGGCAGGCGCACGGTCGGCTCCTCGTCGGCCTTGGCGTCGAGCCGGCGCACCACGACCTCGTCGCCCTCGGCGCCGATCAGCAGGCCGCGGAAGCGCTTGCGGCCGTCCACCGGAACCGCCATCTCGATCTTCACCTCGTGGCCGGACCAGCGCACGAAGTCGCTAAGGCGCACCAAAGGCCGGTCGATGCCGGGCGAGGACATCTCCAGGCGGTAGGCGCCGTGGATCGGGTCCTCCACGTCGAGCACCGGCGAGAGGGCGCGCGAGGCGGCCTCGCAATCGTCGATGGTCATGGTGCCGTCCGGCCGCTCGGCCATGATCTGCACCGTGCCGCCGTCGCGGTTCGTGACCTTGACGCGCACCAGCCGATAGCCCAGCCCGCCGAGCACGCCGGAGGCGATGGACGCCACGCGCGCCGAAACGCCGGTCTCGGTGATGAGGCGCGGCTCGTCGGCATCGGCGGTCAGGGTGATCGGGTCGCTCATGTCCCTCCGGGACGGTTCGTGCGCAGTGGCCTTGCGCGGAATTTCATGGTCGCTCATCGGCCCCCGTGCGGGCCGCCTTGCGGCGGTCCTCTCGGCGGTCCGCGCCAGTCGCGCCAGGGGATGCTTCGGCTCCGGCGGATGCGGATAAGCCGAAAAGGAGCGGGTCCGGCCGGGCCCACTCTCATCACCTTCGACTGCGATGGCGCTGAGGTATCCCTCATCAGGGACGGCGCTAATATAGCGTCAAACTGCGATCGCGCAAGCACGACTGCGCAGGCGCCCGCCGCGGGACTGCGCGGAGAGGTGGCAGAGGTGCGGCGCAGCACGCCCTATTTGTGCCAAACATCGCCGCTCTAAAGCGCGCCCTCCGGACGCCGCACCGCGCGTCCCGATCGCCGGGCCCTCTCCCGCAGGCGCTTCCTGCCGCCGCGAACGCCCGCCATTCCCCGATTCCAAGGATCTTGGTCGAGCATGTCTGTATTCGTGCGTACGCTTTCCGCCGCCCTCGTTCTCGCCGCCGCTTCGGGCCCCGCCTTTGCTGGTCCCAAGGCCAAATCCGCCGGCTCCGGATCGAGCACCAGCCGCGCCTGCCTTCCGCCGGAGCTTCGCAGCGCGCTCGCCGACGTCGAGCAGAAATTCGGCCCGGTGACCGTGATCTCCACCCACCGGCCCGGCGCCGTGGTGGCGGGCACCGGCCGGCCGAGCCAGCACCGGGACTGCGGCGCCGTCGATTTCCGCCCCTCCGGCAACCGCCGCGCCATCATTGCCCATCTGCGCAAGGACCCGCGGGTGAAGGGCCTCGGCATCTACCGTTCCGGCCACATCCATATCGATGCCGGACCCTATCGCGTGACGTGGAACAAGTGACCGGCGTACCGCGTCCGCGATGAGCGGGTCGCCCTGCGCCGCGCCGCTTCCCCGGCGCCGGCGGGCGGCCCGCTTCTCTTCCTCCCGCGTGCCTCAGGCGAGGGCGTCCAGCTCCTCGTCCGAGAGCGCGCCGGGCACGATGGTGATGGGCACCGGGAAGCGCGCCGCATGGGCGGCAATGAGGCTCGTCACCAGCGGCCCCGGCCCCTCGCTGCCGGTGCCGGCGGCGAGCACCAGGATGGCGAGGTCGCGATCCTCGGCGATCAGGGAGAAGATCGCCTCGGCCTTCGAGCCCTCGCGGATCACCTCCTCGGCGGCGATGCCGGCCACTTGGCGCGCCCGCGCCGAGAATTTCTGCAGCCGCGCCTGCATCTGCTCCTGGGCCTCGGCGCGCATCAGATCGGCGACGCCAAGCCATTGCTGGTTCACGCCTTCCAGCTCCAGGACGCCGAGCAGCACGAGCCCGCCTGAGGTGCCGGCGGCGCGCCGGCTGGCATAATAGACCGCCCGGTCGCACTCCGGCGTGTCGTCCACCACCACCAGGAACTTGCGGCGGTGTCCCGGCTCAAAGCTGAGGCGCTTGGGGTTGGGGCTCGCGGCGGCGGTCATGGCGGTCTCTCCCGGTCTCGGCGGCGATGGTGCCATGCCGGGGCGGCGATGGGGGAGCAAAAATGCCGCCCGATCGCGGCCGTTCGGCCACGCCGCCGGTTCAGAAATGGGGCCGGATGCGGTAGAGGGATGAGCGGCGCCCGGCGGCCGATCGTCCTCCCGGGCGCACCCGCCGGCGCGCTCCCGCGCCCCGCCCGACCAGGAGGAAGCCCTTGAAAAGCCTGACACTCGCCGCCGCGCAGACCATCCTCGCCGCCGCCCATGAGCATGCGCGGACGCAGGCCATGAAGCCGCTCGCCATCTGCGTGCTGGATGGGCGCGGGGCGCTTAAGAGCTTCCTCGCCGACGACGCCACCAGCCTCAACCGGGGGGACATCGCGCGGGGCAAAGCGAACGGGGCGCTGGCCCTTGGGATGGGCTCGCGCGCCCTGTTCAAGCGGGCGCAGGAGCAGCCCTATTTCATCGCCGCGGCGACCAGCACCATCGGCGGCGCGCTGGTGCCGGTGCCGGGCGGCGTGCTGATCCGCAATGACGACGGCGACGTCATCGGTGCGGTCGGCATTTCCGGCGACACCTCGGACAATGACGAGGCCTGCGCCGTGGCCGGCATCGCCGCCGCCGGCCTCACCGCCGATCCCGGCGAGGGTTGACCGCATGCCGGGCCGACCGCAGGTCCAACCCGCCGGCCGGCCGACCGGCGTCCCGGAACATCCCCCGCGGTCCAGGACCAGGTTCCGACGGCCGATCAGACGATCTGCGCGGCGTCGTCGAAGGCGAGGCGGGGCAGGCGCTCCATCACCTTGGAGGGGTCGCCGTGGCCGATGGCGGTGATGAAATTGGTCTTCACCGTGCCGCCGGGGAAGAATTCCGCATCCACCTTGTCCTGGTCGAAGCCCGACATGGGGCCGACATCGAGCCCGAGCGCGCGGGCGGCGAGCAGGAGATAGGCGCCCTGGAGCGCGGAATTGCGGAAGGCGTGGGGCTCCACCATTCCGGGATTGTTCACGAACAGGTCGCGGAAGCCCGGATTGTGCGGGAAGACCTCGGGGATCCGGTCGTAGAACTTGGTGTCGTAGCCGATCAGCGCGATCACCGGGGCGGCCAGCGCCTTGCGGTTGCCTTCCGAGAGCGCCGGCGCGAGGCGCGCCTTGGCCGCCTCGGACCGCACGAACACGAAGCGCGCCGGCTGGGTGTTGGCCGAGGTCGGGCCGTATTTCACCAGGTCGTAGAGCGCCTTGATCTCCGCGTCGCTGACCGGCGCGTCGCTCCAGCCATTGTGCGAGCGGGCGGCGAGGAACAGGGTGTCGAGCGCGGCCTTGTCGAGAACCGGCCGGGGGGCGGTGGGCTGAACATTGACGGTCATCGGGGTATCCCGCTGCTGGAGATGCCGGACGCCTGGGCCGGGCCTTTTCCGGGCCGGATGCGCGCCGGTCCGGCCCGCACTGGGCCGGTCTTGGTGCCTCCGAGCTAGGTCTTCGCTCGCGCAATCGCAACGCGCAGTCCTGCAAGGTGCCATTGCATCCCTGCACTGACGAAAGGTGAGCAGACGCACCGTTCGATCACGGGCGCTGATCGAACGGCGTCACCAATTGATGAGCAAACCGGGGAGAGGGCGGCTATGGTGCCGCCCGCGGCGGTTCGTCCGCCGGCCGCCCATCCCGTCCCAAGCATCGCTCTGAGCCTTCGCCCGGAGCCTTCGCCCCATCCTTGCCAACCCGGGCAAGCCCTGCGCCCGTCTTTGCTCCGAGCCCGCCGATGACATCCCTTGTTCCCCCCGAGCCGCAGCGCCGGGCGTCGCCCGGAGAAACGTCGCCCGAAGACGTGTCGCCCGTGGCCGATCCATGCCTTGAGCGGGTGCGCGCGCATGTGCGGGCGCTGCCCGAGAGCGGCATCGTCGAGGTGATGAATTACGGCCTCGCCCGCGGCGGGGTGATTCCCATGTGGGCGGGGGAGGGCGACCTGCCGACGCCGGCCTTCATCCGCCACGCCGCCGCCCAGTCGCTGGAAGCGGGGGAGACCTTCTACACCTGGCAGCGCGGCCTGCCGGAATTGCGGGTGGCCTTGGCGCGCTACATCGCCCGGCTCTACGGCGTCGCCGAGGTGCCGGAGCGCTTCTTCGTCACCGGCTCGGGCATGCAGGCGATCCAGATCGCCTTCGCCATGGCGCTCGGGGCGGGGGAGGAACTGCTTCTGCCCTCGCCCACCTGGCCGAACGCCGCGGCGGCTGCGCTGAAGATCGGCGCCGTGCCGGTGCCGGTGCCGTTCGACTACGGGCCGACGGGCTTCACCTTCGACCACGACCGGCTGGAGCGCGCCGTCACGCCGCGCACCCGCGCCATCTTCGTCAACTCGCCGGCCAACCCCACCGGCTTCGTCGCCTCCCATGACGACCTGCGGTCCATCCTGGCGCTGGCGCGGCGGCACGGGCTGTGGATCGTCGCTGACGAGATCTATGGCCGCTTCCATTACGGCGAAGGCGGGCTTGCGCCCTCGTTCCGCGACGTGATGGAGGACGACGACCACGTCCTGTTCGTGCAGACCTTCTCGAAGAACTGGGCCATGACCGGCTGGCGCATCGGCTGGCTGGAGGCCCCGCCGGCCCTCGGCCAGGTGATCGAGAACCTGATCCAGTATTCCACCTCCGGGGTGGCCGCCTTCATGCAGCGCGGCGCCATCGCGGCGCTGGAGGAGGGCGAGCCGTTCGTCGCCGAGCAGGTGGCGCGGGCCAAGGCCGGGCGCGACCTCATGTGCGCGGCGCTCGCCGGCCACCGGG
>NZ_JBNFNU010000194.1:0-7674 GCF_057364445.1 Xanthobacter sp. BG11Y11_SDJG | reverse complement strand
GCGCCGGGCGTGGCGTGCGCGCCACCTTGCGCATGTCCGACTTCACGAAGCGCGTGTCGTAGCCGTTGAACAGGTGTCCGATCAGGCCGCGGTTGAGGTCCGAGGTGCCGAACAGCCAGTCCATGATGGGGAAAGTGAGATTCATGTTCCGCTCCATCATGATGGACTGGTTGTGATGGGCGGCGTGGTGGCGGCGGATGGTGTTGATGAACGGCACGTTCCGGACGAACCAGTTCTCGTCGATATGCGTGCAGAAGTGCATGAACTCGTAGAGCAGATAGACCGAGGTGGTGGTGGCGATGAACAGCCAGCCCACGTTCGCCGACATCAGCCAGCCGAAGACGATCGCGCCGGGGATCGACATCAGCGTGAAGGTCACCAGCGCATAGGGCGGGAAGAAGGTGACGCGCCAGTCATGGTGATCGGCGAAGCGCATCTCCTCCTCGGTGAAGAACTGGTGGTGCATCAAGGTGTGGCGGTTGTAGACCGCGCGGAACAGCGGGACGCGCGAGGGCCGGTGCATCACATAGCGGTGCAGCCACCACTCGAAGAAATTGCAGAACAGGAACACCACCGGGACGGTCAGCCACTCCCACCAGCGGATGTCGTGCATGTTGGCGCGGTAGATGTACAGCGCCGTGAAGCCGATGGTGTAGATGATGAGGATGTGGAGCCATCCATTGTACCAGCCGGTGACGCGCTCGCGGTAGGTGGCGCGGTACTTTCTCTGGCGATCGGTCATGGCGCTGCGGGTTAATTCCATCGCTCGTCTCCCTGAAACGACCCGGCCGCCTCCGTCGGCGGACCGCAGTCCCGTTCGTCGCAGCCCCGCGCCGCCGCCGCCAGGCGGGAGCGCGAGGCCTTATGCGGACAACTAATATGTCAGATACACATCACATGCAAGCGGCTCCGTGTTGCGGCCGCCGGTCCGGCGGAACGGTGGCGATGTCCGGCGCATGAGTCCACATAACGCTCTGTTATTGCGTATATTTAGACCCCTCGCCTAGCGGCAGCCCTCGTTGAGATATGATCTAAATCAAATTCCAGCTTGAAGACATTCATGATGCATATTATTGATATGTCAGATCCAACGACGGGCACTTAGACCCGCGAGGGGAGGACGCCAAAATGAACCTGTCTCGCCGCACCGTGATGCGGGGGATCGGCGCTGCCGGTCTTGCCGTTGCCGCTCCCGGGGTGTTCTCCCCGGCCATCGCCCAGGCCAAGCCGGTGCGGGTGGGCATCCTCGCGCCGCGCTCCGGCGCCATGGGCACGGTGGGCGAATGCGGCATCCGCGCGGTGCAGTGGGCGGCCGAGCGCATCAACAAGGATGGCGGCATTGCCGGCCGCCCCCTCGAACTGGTGTTCGAGGAGGAGACCTCGCCCAAGGACACGATCGAGCGGTTCCGCCGCCTCGCCTTGCAGGAGAAGGTGGACTGCGTCCAGGGCCTGATCTCCACCGGCGTCTCGCTCGGCGTCGCCCCGGTGGCGGAGGAGGAGCAGGCCCTGCTCATCATGTGGGACGGCACCACCCAGGACGGCGTGAAGGAGGCCATGCCCAAGTCGCGCTACGTCTTCCGCTCCACCGACAACGAATGCGAGGCGGTGATGGCCTCGCTCCTCGCCATCAAGTACTTCAATGGCAAGATCAAGCGCATCGCCGGCATCAATCCGGACTATTCCTACGGCCGCAACAATTGGGAGGCCTTCCGGCAGATCCTCGCCCGCGCCGGCGTCGAGGTGGAGGTGGTGGCCGAGCAATGGCCGAAGGTCGGCACCATGGACCTGACCTCCCACGTCGCCGCGCTGAAGGCGGCGAAGCCCGACTTCATCTTCTCCTCCATGCTGTTCGCCGATCTGCCGGTGTTCATGAAGCAGGGCTCCGCCGCCGGCCTGTTCGAGGGCGTGAACCTCGCTTTGCCCGCCGCCGGCTGGCAGATCAACCAGCTGAAGAAGGACTTCATGCCCGAGAACATCGTGTTCGGGCACAACACGCTCTACTTCGCCTTGCCCAATGCGTCGGCGCTCCAGAAGGCGTTCGTGGACGACTATATGGGCCGCTACAAGGAGGCCCCGCACTGGGAAGCCGACCGCGCCTATTTCGCCCTCGCCGCCTACAAGGCCGGCGTCGAGGCGGCCAACAAGGCCGTCGGCCGCTGGCCCAAGCTCGACGAGATCATCGACTCGATCCCCAAGCAGAAGGTGGAGAGCCTCGGCGGGCCGGGCCAGTTCCGCGCCGACAAGATCGCCGAGCAGACCTTCTACCAGGGCCTGTCCACCAACCAGAATTCCTATGACTTCCCGACGCTCAAGACGGTGGACAGCTTCACGGCCGAGCAGCTTCAGAAGCCTCCGGGCATGGACTTCTGGGAGTGGCTGAAGACGTCGAAGCTCCCCGTCTGAGGAGGGCGCGGCGTGACCGTCTTCGTCGATGTGCTCCTCGGCGGCGTGTTCCACGCCGCCATCCTCTTCCTCGTCGCCGCCGGCCTCCAGCTCGTGTTCGGCGTGCAGAAGATCGTCAACCTGGCCTGCGGCTCCTTCTACGCGCTCGGGGCCTATTTCGGCATCACCGCCGTGGGGGTCGCCAGCGCGGTGGGCGTGCCCGCCGTCCTGGTGCTGCCGGTGCTGGTGCTCTCGGGCCTGCTGATCGGCCTCGTCGGCCTGCCGGTGGAGCGCGTGCTGCGCACCGTCTACCGGCGCGACGAGAGCTACCAGCTGCTGCTCACCTTCGGGCTGCTGCTGATGTTCCAGGACGCGTTCCGCTTCCTCTGGGGCGCCACGCCGCGCACCCTGGACAATGCCTATCTCGCCTACGGCACCGCCGACATCCTCGGCGCACGGGTGCCCACCTACAACCTTCTGGTGATCGCCTGCTCCATCGCCATCGCGGCGGGGCTCGGCGCCTTCCTCCAGAAGACCCGCACCGGCCGCATCATCCGCGCCACCGCCGAGAACCGCGACATGAGCGAGGGGCTCGGGGTGAATTCCTCCTCGGTGTTCGCCGCCGTGTTCACGGTGGGCTGCATGCTCGGCACCGTGGGCGGCGCGCTGGTGGTGCCGGCCTCCGCCTCCTCGCTGGAGATGGCGGTGGAACTGGTGGTGGAGGCGTTCGCCGTGGTGGTGATCGGCGGCCTCGGCTCCATGCGCGGCGCGCTGGCGGGCGCCCTCGTGGTGGGCCTGATCCGCGCGGTGGCGATCATGGTGCTGCCGGAGGCGGAAATTCTCTCCATCTACCTGGTCGTCATCGCCGTGCTCATCCTGCGGCGGCCGGCCTGTTCGGAACGGCAACCGCATGAGCACTCCCTCCGTGCGCACTGCCGCGCAGCCCGCGGCGGCGGCGGGCCTGCGATGGCCGTCCGGGCTCGCCGCCTTCCTGGTCATCGTGGTGGCCATGGCGGGCCTGCCGCTGGTGGCCTCCACCTACATGCTGACCCTGATGGTGCCGTTCTTCGGCTTCGCCATCGCCTTGCTCGGCTTCAACCTCCTGTTCGGCTACACCGGGCTGCTGTCGTTCGGCCACGCCATGTTCCTCGGCATCGGCGCCTATGCTGCGGCGGTGATGACCTCGAAGCTGGGGGTCCAATCGCTGGAGCTGATCCTGCTGGTCGCGGTCGCCGCGGCGGTGGTCATCGCCGTGCCGGTGGGCTTCCTGTGCGTGCGCTACACGCGCATCTTCTTCGGCATGCTGACGCTGGCGTTCGGCATGCTGTTCCACTCCATCCTGTTCAAGTTCTACGGGCTCACCGGCGGCGACCAGGGCATGCGGGTGATGCGCCCACTGCTGTTCGGCATGGAGTTCGAGGGCGGCAAGACCGCCTTCATCACCGGGCCGTTCTATTATTACGCCCTGGGCCTGCTCACCCTGCTCGGCTTCGTCATGTGGCGCATCGTGCGCTCGCCGTTCGGGCTGCACCTCACGGCGATCCGCGAGAACGCGCAGAAGGCGGCCTATCTCGGCGTCACCGTCCAGCGCATGCGGCTCGCGGCCTATGTCATCTCCGGCGTCTACGGCGCCATCGGCGGGGTGATTCTCGCCGTCACCATCGGCCTCGCCGACCCGGAGATCGTCTATTGGACGCAGTCCGGCAACCTCGTCTTCATGGCGGTTCTGGGCGGCACCGGCGCCTTTGCCGGGCCGGTGGTGGGCGGGCTCGCCTTCGTTCTGCTGCAGGACACGGTGATGGCCGCGACCCAGTATTGGCGCTTCGTGATGGGCGCCGTCCTGGTGCTCATCGTCATCTTCTTCCCGCGGGGGATCGCCGGCCTGTTCGGCGACGCCCTCGCCCGCCTCAAGCGCGGGAGCTGACCATGGCGTCGCACGCCCTCCTCGCCGCCCACCAGGTCTCCAAGAGCTACGGCGACTTCCACGCGCTGCGGAACGTCAGCGTGCACGTGGACGACGGCGAATTCATCTCCATCGTCGGCCCCAACGGCGCCGGCAAGTCCACCCTCGTCAACGTGCTCACCGGCCTTCTGAAGCCGACGGCGGGTCACGTCCATTTCCGCGGGCAGGACATCGCCGGCATCGGCCCGGTGGAGCTTTCGCGCCGCGGCATGGCGCGCGGCTTCCAGCTAGTCAACATCTTCCCCGCCCTCACGGTGCGCGAGACGCTGGCGGTCGCGGCGGCCTCGCGGCTCGGGCGCATCGCCAACCCGTTCCGCAGCCTCGCCGCCGACCGCGAGATCCGCGCCGCGGTGGAGGAGGTGGCCGACATCTTCGGCCTGCGCCACCGGCTGGAGCAGCAGGCCTCCGCCCTCTCCCAGGGCGAGAAGAAGCTGCTGGACGTCGCCAGCGCCTTCACCCTCAAGCCCGAACTGATCCTCGTCGACGAGCCGACCTCGGGCGTCTCCACCGGCGACAAGCACACCATCATGGAGCTGCTGGTGGCCGCCGCCCGCAAGGCCGGCGTGCGCGCCATCATCCAGGTCGAGCACGACATGGACCTCGTGGCCCGCTACTCGGACCGCATCGTCGCGCTCCAGGCCGGCAGCGTGCTGGCGGACGAGAAGCCGCAGACCTTCTTCAAGGACCCGGCGCTGATCGCCGCCGTGGTGGGCACGCGCCCGCCGAAGATGGCCACGAAAGACGCCGCCGCGAAGGCCGACGTTCAGGAGACCCGCCCATGCTGAGCATTTCCGGCCTCAAGGTGGACATCGCCGGCAGCCGCGTGCTCTCCGGCATCGACCTCGCCGTGGAGCCGGGCGAACTGGTCGCCCTGATCGGCCGCAACGGCGCCGGCAAGTCCACCACCTTCCGCTCCATCCTCGGCTATCGCCGGCCCGTCGCCGGCACCATCCGCTTCAAGGGGGTGGACCTGGTCGGCCGGGCGCCGCACGAGATCGCGCGCCTGGGCATCGGCTTCTCGCCCGAGGAATCGGAAGTCTTCGCCGATCTGACGGTGGAGGAGAACATCGCCTTGCCCACCTGGACGCGGCGCTCGCGCCTGTCCTCGGCCGAGCGGGTGGAGCGCTCGCTCACCGTCTTCCCCAAGCTGCGGCAATATCTGCACCGCGGGGGCGCCCAGCTCTCCGGCGGCGAGCGCAAGATGGTGTCGGTGGCGCGGGCGCTGGCCCTCGACCCCAGCCTGCTGCTGCTCGATGAGCCGTTCGAGGGCCTGTCGCCCGCCATCATCCCGGTGATCTCGGAGGGCATCGCCTCCATCCGCTCCATGGGCGAGGCAGTGCTGATGGCGGAATCCAACGTGCACCATTTGCCGGACTATGTGGACCGGCTCTACGTGATCGAGCGCGGCGAGATGATCTTCGCCGGCACGCTCGCCGAGGCCAAGCGCGACAAGGCGGTGATGCGCGTCATCGCCGGCGAGATCGAGCTCGAGCACGCCTGACGCCGGGAACCCGCGACCGATGCCCCTCACCTACCGTGCCGCGGTGCTGCATGCGCCGCAGACCCCGCTTGCCGTCGAGACGGTGGAAGCCGCCCCGCTCGGCCCCGCCGACGTGCTGGTGCGGATCAAGGCCGCCGGCCTCTGCCACACCGATCTGGAGGTGATCGAGGGCGGCCTCGTCTATCCCATGCCCATCGTGCTCGGCCACGAGGCGGCGGGCATCGTGGAAGAGGTGGGGCGGCAGGCGAAGGGCGTGGGCAAGGGCGACCATGTGGTGCTCTCCTGGAACCCCCATTGCGGCCACTGCTTCTATTGCGACCGGTCGCTGCCCATCCTGTGCGAGGGCTATCTCGCCGAGGGGCCGAAAGCGCGCGCCTTCGACGGCGCCGCCAAGGCGCGGCTCGCCGACGGGCGGGCACTGGGCAATCTCATGTTCCTGGGCGCTTTCGGCGAATACTGCATCGTCGCCGACCAGCAGGCGGTGCTGGTGCCGAAGGCGCTGCCGTTCGAGGAGGCCTGCCTGATCGGCTGCGGGATCATGACCGGGGTGGGCGCGGCGCTGAACGTGGCGCACATCGGGGCGAGCGACACGGTGCTCGTCATCGGCTGCGGCGCGGTGGGGCTCGCGGCGGTGCAGGGGGCGCGGCTCGCCGGCGCCGAGACCATCCTCGCCGCCGACCTCGACGACGCCAAGCTCGCCTTGGCGCGGACCATGGGCGCCACCCACACGGTGAACGCCCGCACCGGCGACGTGGTGGAAGCGGCGCGCGCCCTTAGCGGCGGGCGCGGCGCCGACGTGGTGCTGGAATCCGCCGGCAGCGCCATCGCCTTCCGCGCCACCGTGGAGGCGGTGCGGCCCGGCGGCGAGGTGATCTGGCTCGGCAAGATCGACGTGTCCAAGGACGTGTCGTTCCGCTGGGGCGCGCTGATGGGCGAGAAGCGCATCCGCCGATCGTCCTATGGCGGCGCGCGGCCGGCGCGGGACTTTCCCTTCCTCGCCCGCGCCGCGCTGGCCGGGCGGCTGGACCTCAAGGGCCTGATCTCCCGGCGCATCGCGCTGGAGGACATCAATGACGGCTTCGCGGCGCTGAAGGCGGGCGAGACCATCCGCAGCGTGGTGGTGTTCTGACGCTGCCCCTTCCCGTGTGCGGGAGACGGCCGCGCCTCACGCATCCAGCGTCTTGCGCGCGAAGTCCTCGATATAGTCCACGAGGCTCGCCGCCGCGGCCTCGGCCTGCTTGGGGTCGCGGCTCGCCACCGCCTCGGCCACCTCCGCATGGAGGCGGGCGGCCAGCGGCAGGTCCGCCACCTCCTTGTAGTGCTGGTACCAGAACCGGCGCGAGAGCGCGTTCATGAGGCCCATGGAGCGCACCGCGAACTCGTTGCGCGAGGCCTGCGCCATCAGCACGTTGAAGCGCCGGTCGAGGCGCATGAAGGCGAGGTCGTCCTCGACCTCGGCCGCCTTGCGCATGGCGGCGGCGATCTCGGCGAACTGCGCCCGCTCCTCGGGCGTCGCCCGCTCGGCGGCGAGGCCCGCCATGAGCTTCTCGATCACCCGGCGCAGCTCCAGGAGGCGGAGCTGGGTGCGCAGGTTGATCTCGGAGACCAGCACGCCGCGCCGCGGCAGCACCACCACCAGCCCGTCCCGCGCCAGGCGCTGCAGCGCCTCGCGGATCGGCGTGCGGCCGATGCGCAGGCGCTCCGCCAGCGCCAGCTCCGACAGGACCGCGCCCGGCGGCAGCTGCAGCGTCGCGATCAGCTCCTCGAGAAATGTGATAGGCGCGGTCGTGAGGCTGCCGTCCTCGGCCGGCTCCGAAGCGGCGGGCGC
>NZ_JBNFNU010000193.1:0-7703 GCF_057364445.1 Xanthobacter sp. BG11Y11_SDJG | reverse complement strand
GACCCTCCCCTCCCCCTCCACCCCCGGCCCCTCTCCCGCAAGGGGAGAGGGGAGAGCGTCCCGAGGATCGCCCGATGAGCCAGTCGACCACCGACCACCTCACCGACAATTCCACCGGCATGAGCTATCTGGACAGCCTGCCGCGCCGGATCGTGACGGTGTTCCTGCCGCTGCTGATCTTCGTCTTCGTGCTGCTGTTCCCGTTCTACTGGATGGCGATCACGGCGGTGAAGCCGAACTTCCAGCTGACCGACTACAACAACTTCTCGCCGCTTTGGGTGGTGGAGCCGACGCTCGACCACATCAAGTATCTGCTGTTCGAGACCTCCTATCCGGCCTGGCTGTGGAACACGATCTTCATCTCGGTGGCGGCGACCTTCATCTCGCTGGTCACCTCGGTGTTCGCCGCCTATGCCATCGAGCGCCTGCGCTTCCACGGCTCGCGCTGGGTCGGGCTCGGCATCTTCCTCGCCTATCTGGTGCCGCCGTCGATCCTGTTCATCCCGCTCGCCATCATGGTGTTCGGCATCGGCATCTACGACACCAAGCTGGCGCTGATCCTCACCTATCCCACCTTCCTCGTGCCGTTCTCCACCTGGCTGCTGATGGGCTATTTCCGCTCGATCCCGTTCGAGCTGGAGGAGTGCGCGCTGGTGGACGGCGCCTCGCGCTGGCAGATCCTGATCAAGGTGCTGCTGCCGCTCTCCGTGCCGGGGCTGATCTCGGCCGGCATCTTCTCGTTCACCCTGTCGTGGAACGAGTTCATCTACGCCCTCACCTTCATCCAGTCGTCGGAGAACAAGACCGTGCCGGTGGGCGTGCTCACCGAGCTGGTGCGCTCGGACGTCTATGAGTGGGGCTCGCTCATGGCCGGCGCGCTGATCGGCTCGCTGCCGGTGGTGATCCTCTATTCCTTCTTCGTGGACTACTACGTCTCGTCCATGACCGGAGCCGTGAAGGAGTAGCCGGCGGCCGGCGCCGCCGCGGCCTACCGCTGCCGCCTTGCGGGCGGCCCATGCGGCGCGCGGTCCCGCTTGCCGTCCGGCGCGCGTCATGGCACCCCTTCGGCGAGGGGTGCGGCGCATCATGCGCCGCGCGCGGGCTTCGGAGTGGGGGGCGATGATCGAGCGTGCGATCGAAGCGGTGCTGTTCCGCAGCCGGTGGATTCTGGCGCCCTTCTATGTCGGCCTGGTCGTGGCCATGCTGGTGCTGTTGTTCAAGTTCGGCCACGAACTCCTGCACTTCGTGCTGCACGCGGTCTCCGCCACCGAGAGCGACGTCATCCTCGGCATCCTGGCCTTGGTGGACCTCACCTTGACCTGCAACCTCGTGGTGATCGTGATCTTCTCCGGCTACGAGAACTTCGTCTCCAAGATCGACCCCGCCGGCCATCCCGACTGGCCGGAATGGATGACGCGGGTGGACTTCACCGGCCTCAAGCAGAAGCTCCTGGCGTCCATCGTCGCCATCTCCGCCATCCAGCTGCTCAAGGCCTTCATGAACCTGGACAAGGGTCACATGAGCGAGAACACGCTGATGTGGCTGGTCATCATCCATGGCGTGTTCGTGGGATCGAGCCTGCTGCTCGCCTGGTCGGACAAGCTCACCGCGGACAAGCACTGACCGCGGCCGCCGACCGCCGCCTCATCTCCCCGGCAACACGAGGATGGTGGGTTCCTTCGGCAGGCTCTCGCGCGAGAGCAGCACCACCGGCTCGGCCGAGCGCTCGATCTTGTAGCCCTGGCCGAGCCGGGTGAGGAAGCGGTCCAGTCCCCAGGTGCTGAAGTAATGCATGGGGATGACCAGCGGCGCGCCGATCTCCTTCAGCACCTCCACCATGCCCTCCAGATCCAGCGTGTAGGAGCCGTCCACCGGCGCCAGCACCACGTCGATGCGCCCCAGCGCCTCGATGTGCTCCGGCGTCAGCAGGTGGTGCAGATGGCCGAGATGGGCGATGCACACGCCGGCCACCTCGAACACGAACATGGAATTGCCGTCATAGAGCGTGCCGGAGCCGCGGCGGATGTTGGTCGGCACGTTGCGGATCCACACGTCGTCCAGCGTCAGCTCGTGGTTCGCCGCCCCGCCGTCGGGTTCCAGCCGCGCAGCACGTGGGCGATCCCGGGGTCGGGGAAGTCGGTGTAGTGGGTGTCGTGCGCCCGGTTCATGGTGACGACCTGGGGCACGATGGCCGGGCGCACATAGTCGTTGTAGTCGGTGGCGATGGTCACGCCCGCCGGGCTCTCGATCAGAAACGTGGCGTGGCCGATGAAGGACAGGCGCACATTGCCCGAGGCCTCGGCCACCCGCAGCACGGAGGCGCGCACGCCGGTCGGGTCCGAGGCGGCGAAGCGCAGCGGCGCGGTCTCCGCCACCATGCGCGGGCACTTCTCCGGCTGCGCCGCGGTGCCGGTCGAACCGAAGGCGAGCATGGCGCCGGCCAGCGCCAGCGCCGAAAGCGGGGCGGCCGGCAGCCGCCAGAGGAAGCGAAGGGTCGCATGGGGCGCGGCGTCCTGTGCGGCAGGGTGTCGGAACGTCAGGCGATTGTGGCGCCTCCCCGCGCCCGCGCAACGCGCGCGCCGTCACAGCAGCGTGAAGGAACGCAGGTTATGCCGCGCGCGTCGTGGCTGGGGACGGCCGGCGCCGCCGGCCGCTCCGCGGTTGCGGGCGGGGCGCGGCTGTGACTTGCTGGCCGCATGCGGCGAACCCGCCCCGGCGTTTGCCGCCGAACCACGGGAAGAGCACGTCATGTCCATCAATCTGGTGCTGGTTCAGCCTTGGGTGGCGCTGGTGGCGGGAATCCTGATCCTGCTCTTCCCGCGCCTGCTCAACATCATCGTCGCGGTGTACCTGATCGTGGTGGGGCTTTCGGGCATCATCCGCTGAGGCGGCACGGCATTTTGCGATGCGCCGGAGCGTTGCGTTCTGCCGCCGCCGACCGCCTTCGCCGCCCTCGCCCCACTCACCGCCGTCGCCCTCCGACTTGATCGGAGGGCCCATGCTGCGGCCGGGCGCCCTGCAAGGAACGTGGCGTGGATGCTCCGATCAAGTCGGAGCATGACGGCAGTGAGGGATTTCAGCGCCCGGCTCCTCCTCACCGTCATGCCCCGGCGCGTCGGGGCATCCACCGGCCCGCGCCGGGCGGCGCGAAGTGCCGGGCGCACGCCCGGCCGCTGAGTGAATCCCCCGCACAAGGCGGGGGATGACGGTTGGCGCGAATCCCGAAGCCGCGCCGGGCCGCGCCGCATTCAATCTTCCAATCTTCCGTTGCGGCAGTTCGAATCCGGCCCCCTGCGCGCCGCGATGCCGCGCATCCGGCCAAAAGGAGATTCCTTCCTCCAGTTGATGCATGCTGCGCTGCGAGCTAAACCATCGGCCCATCGCGACCTGCCCCACCCTTCAAAGGGACCAGCACATGACGAAATGGGTCTACACCTTCGGCGATGGCAAGGCCGAGGGCAAAGCCGACATGAAGAACCTTCTCGGCGGCAAGGGCGCGAACCTCGCCGAGATGTCCAACCTCGGTTTGCCCGTGCCGCCCGGCTTCACCATCACCACCGAGGTGTGCACCTATTATTACGCCCACGGCGAGACCTATCCCGCCGAGCTGAAGGGCGACGTGGAGAAGGCGCTGGCCGAGGTCGGCCGGCTCGCCGGCAAGTCGTTCGGGGATGCCGCCAACCCGCTGCTGGTCTCGGTGCGCTCAGGCGCCCGCGCCTCGATGCCGGGCATGATGGACACCGTGCTCAATCTCGGCCTCAACGACGAGACCGTGGAAGCGGTGGCCAAGCTCGCCGACCGGCGCTTCGCCTATGACAGCTACCGGCGCTTCATCACCATGTATTCCGACGTGGTTCTGGGCGTGGAGCACCACCATTTCGAGGAGATCCTGGAGCACTACAAGCTCCAGAACGGCTTCACCCTCGACACCGACCTCGGCGCCGACGACTGGGCCGCGCTGGTGGTGGAGTACAAGAAGAAGGTTCAGGCCGAGCTCGGCAAGCCCTTCCCGCAGGACCCGCACGAGCAGCTGTGGGGCGCCATCGGCGCCGTGTTCGGCTCCTGGATGAACGCCCGCGCCATCACCTATCGCCGCCTGCATGCCATTCCGGAGAGCTGGGGCACGGCGGTGAACGTGCAGTCCATGGTGTTCGGCAACATGGGCGAGACCTCGGCCACCGGCGTCGCCTTCACCCGCAACCCCTCCACCGGCGAGAAGGCGCTCTATGGCGAGTTCCTGGTGAACGCCCAGGGCGAGGACGTGGTGGCGGGGATCCGCACCCCGCAGGACCTCACCGAGAAGGCGCGCAAGGAAGCCGGCTCCGACAAGCCCTCCATGGAGTCCGCCCTGCCGGAGGCCTTCAAGGAGTTCGAGCGCATCTCCAACGCGCTCGAGAACCACTATCGCGACATGCAGGACCTCGAGTTCACGGTCGAGAAGGGCAAGCTCTGGATGCTCCAGACCCGCTCCGGCAAGCGCACCGCCAAGGCGGCGCTGCGCATCGCCGTTGAGCTGGCGCGCGAGGGCCTCATCAGCGAGCAGGAAGCGGTCGGCCGGGTGGATCCCGCCGCCCTCGACCAGCTGCTGCACCCCGCCATCGATCCCAAGGCCGAGCGCAAGGTGATCGCCACCGGCCTGCCCGCCTCGCCCGGCGCGGCGGCGGGCGCCATCGTGTTCTCCGCCGACGAGGCCGAGGCCATGAAGGAGAAGGGCCTCAAGGTCATCCTGGTGCGCGTGGAGACGAGCCCCGAGGACATCCACGGCATGCACGCCGCCCAGGGCATCCTCACCTCGCGCGGCGGCATGACCTCGCACGCCGCCGTGGTGGCGCGCGGCATGGGCAAGCCCTGCGTCTCCGGCGCCGGCGCGCTGCGCATCGACTACAAGGCGCAGACGCTCACGGTGGCGGGCGAGACCTTCAAGAAGGGCGACACCATCACCATCGACGGCGGCACCGGCCAGGTGCTGAAGGGCGAGGTGCCCATGCTCCAGCCGGAGCTGTCGGGCGAGTTCGCGACCCTCATGGGCTGGGCCGACAAAGTCCGCAAGCTCAAGGTCCGCGCCAATGCCGAGACCCCGACGGATGCCCGCATGGCCCGTTCGTTCGGCGCCGAGGGCATCGGCCTGTCGCGCACCGAACACATGTTCTTCGACGCCGGCCGCATCCTCGCCGTGCGCGAGATGATCCTCGCCGACGACGAGGCCGGCCGCCGCTCGGCGCTGGCCAAGCTCCTGCCCATGCAGCGCGACGACTTCGTCGAGCTGTTCGAGATCATGAAGGGCCTGCCGGTCACCATCCGCTTGCTCGACCCGCCGCTGCACGAATTCCTGCCGCACACGCCGGAGGAGACGGCGGAGGTGGCGAACAGCCTCGGCGTGGACATCGAGCGGGTGGAGCGGCGCTACAAGGACCTCCACGAGGTGAACCCGATGCTCGGCTTCCGTGGATGCCGCATCGCCATCGCCTTCCCCGAGATCGCCGAGATGCAGGCCCGCGCCATCTTCGAGGCGGCGGTGATCGCCGCCAAGAAGACCGGCGAGATGGTGGTGCCCGAGGTGATGGTGCCGCTCATCGCCACCAAGGCGGAGTTCGACATCGTCGACAAGGTGATCCGCGACACCGCCGCGGCGGTGGAAAAGGAGACCGGCGCCACCCTCACCTTCCAGGTGGGCACCATGATCGAGCTGCCCCGCGCCGCGCTGCGGGCCGAGGAGATCGCCCAGGGCGCCGAATTCTTCTCCTTCGGCACCAACGATTTGACCCAGACCTGCTTCGGCGTCTCGCGCGACGATGCCGGTACCTTCCTCGGCCCCTACGTCCAGAAGGGCATCCTGGAGGTGGACCCCTTCGTCTCCATCGACGTGGACGGCGTGGGCGAACTGGTGAAGATCGGCGTCGAGCGCGGCCGCAAGTCGCGTCCCGACATCAAGCTCGGTATCTGCGGCGAGCATGGCGGCGACCCGGCCTCGGTGACGTTCTGCCACGAGGTGGGGCTCGACTACGTGTCCTGCTCGCCCTTCCGCGTGCCGATCGCCCGCCTCGCGGCGGCGCAGGCGGCGCTGAAGAAGTAAGCGCGGCGCACCCTACCTCTGCGAAAAGGCCGCCTTCGGGCGGCCTTTTTTGCTGCGTGCCCGGCAAAGACGCGAGCGTGACCGGAACCGTTGCGGGCCTGCGTCGTTTCCCCTGCGCAGCCCCGTCACGGGCGCCAGCAGCAGAGGAACACCATGGAAGAAGCGCAAGTGGGTTGGATCGCCGCCATCATCATCGGTGGCTTTGCCGGGTGGTTCGCCTCCATGTTCATGAAAAGCGACACCGGCCTCTTCATGAACATCCTGCTCGGCATCATCGGCGCCGCGGTGGCGAGCTTCCTGTTCGGCCTCGTGGGCGTCAGCTTCGGCGGCTGGCTCGGCTATCTGTTCGCCGGCTTCGTCGGCGCCTGCATCCTCATCTGGGGCGTGCGGGCGGTCAGGTCCTGACCGCCCTCCGCCTCACTGCACGAAGGTGTTGGTGAGGCGGCCGATGCCGTCGATCTCGACCTCGATGGTGTTGGTGGGCTCCTTCATGGAGCCCACGCCCACGGAGGTGCCGCAGGCGATGAGGTCGCCGGGGTTCAGCGTCATCTCGCGCGAGAGCATCGCCACCAGCCGCGCCGGCGGGAAGATCATGTCGGCGAGCGGATAGTTCTGCCGCTCCTGCCCGTTGAGGATGGTGCGCACCCGCGCCGCGGCGGGGTCGAAGCCGGTGACGATCCATGGGCCGAACGGGCCGTAGCCGTCCACCCCCTTGGCGCGCGCCCACTGCGGGAAAGTGGGGTCGCGGTTGAGGATATCGGCGGCGGTGATGTCGTTGACCACCGTATAGCCGAAGATGCCGGCCGCGGCCTCGTCCTCCGAGGCATCGGCGAGGGTGCGGCCGATGACGATGCCGAGTTCGCCCTCATAAACGGTCTTGCCGTCATAGGTCGCGGGCTTGCGCACCACCGCGCCGGGCGCGGAGACCGAGGTGGTGGCCTTCAGCAGCCACAGCGGCTCGGCCGGCTCGGCCACCTTCAGCTTGGCGGCGAGGTCGTGGAAGTTGTTCCAGAGCGCGACGATCTTGGACGGCACGCACGGCGCCTCCAGCGTCACATCGGCGAGCGCGAGGGTGGCGCCGGTGGGCGTCGCGCCGGTGAACATGCAGCCGTCGTGAACGGCGATGGTGTCGCCGTCGAGCGTGCCGATCTGCGTCGCGCCCTGGTGGGAAAAGCGCAGCCAGGTGGTCATGGGTGTTTCCTCTGGGTGGTTTGTGGGCGCCGGTTTCTCGCTCTCCGCGTCATGCCCCGGCTTGTCCGGGGCATCCACGGCACCGCCAAAGCCGCCTTGGGAGACAGGAGCGTGCCGGTGGAAGAGTGAATCCCCCGGACAAGCCGGGGGATGACGGCGGTTATTCCGGCGCAGCGCTTCGCCGAATGCGGCTGTTCCTGTCGAAGCAAGTGCCGGTTTCGCCGAACTTTCCCCTGGGTCCCGGATCGGCGCTCCGGCTGGCGCCGTCGCTGGTCCGGGGCACGGGGCATACCTCAGCCCTTGAGCACCTCGACGAGTGTCTTGCCGAGGCGCGCCGGGGAGGGCGACACGCGGATGCCCGCGGCCTCCATGGCGGCGATCTTGTCCTCGGCGCCGCCCTTGCCGCCGGAGATGATGGCGCCCGCATGGCCCATGCGGC
>NZ_JBNFNU010000192.1:0-7706 GCF_057364445.1 Xanthobacter sp. BG11Y11_SDJG | reverse complement strand
CGGTGCCGCAGGCGCGGGTGCGCCCGGCGCCGCGCTCCCACACATGGAGCAGGATCGCATCCGGGCCGGTGAGGCTGGCGAACGAGATGTTGGCGCGCTCGGGAAACAGCGGATGATGCTCCAGCGCCGCGCCAAGGCCTTCCACGTCCACCGCATCGGCATCGGGCACGAAGAAGACGGCGTGGGGATTGCCCATGCTGACGAGGCTGGCGGGACCGAGCTGCGCGAAGCCGTCCACCATCACGGCCGCCGTGTCGCCCACGTCGCGCGCCAGCGGAATGTCGCGCCAGGAGAAGCGCGGCGCGCCCATGTCCACCGTTACCGTGCCGTCGGCGTGGACGCGGCAGTCGAGCAGGCCCGCCTCGCTCTCGAACCGCACATGGTCGGAGCCGGTGGCCTCGGCCTCAAGCGCGGCGATGCAGCGCGTGCCGTTGCCGCAGGCGGACGAGGTCGAGCCGTCGGAATTCAAAATGCGCACGAAGGCGGCGGTGTCCGGCCGGCGCGGCGGATAGAGCACCATCGCCTGGTCGAACCGCAGCGCCTCGCGCCGCGCCAGCGCCCGCGCCGCTTCGGGCGCCACCGCCACCGGATCGGCGCGCAGATCCAGCACCAGGATCTCGTTGCCGAGGCCGTTCATCTTCACGAAGGGGCGGTGAGCGAGGGAGACCATGAACATGCCGGCACGCGGGATGAGGGAACGGGCGCTTGCGCCCTGCCCCTTATATGGCGCAAGGCCGACGCGGCGCCACCCCCGCCGCCGCTGACGGCCGGCCGCGGCCGCAGACTTCGCGCCGCCGAGGCTCCCTCTCCCTGCCGTGCAGAGGATGTCCGGCCGCGGCGCGCAGGGTGGCCCGGCCGGCCTACCGCACGGCAGCGTGCCATCCGCCGCAGGCTCGGATAGCTTAGCCGCCAAAATCGGGAGGAAACCCATGGGCGAGTGGATGGACGCGAGCACCAAGGCGCTCGCGGGGCGCTACGGCGTCTTCATTTTCGTGATTGTCGGCGCGCTCGTGAGCCTGATCCTGTCCTTTGTCACCGAGCACGTCTTCATCTTCGCCTTCTGCGTCTTCTTCACCCTCGCCATGGTGGGGGTGTTCGACATCACCCAGCCGAACCACTCGCTGCTGCGCAACTATCCGCTGATCGGCTCGGTGCGCTGGATGTTCGAGGCGGTGCGGCCCTATCTGCGCCAGTACCTGATGGAGGACGACCTCTCGGGCCAGCCTTACAACCGCGACGACCGCTCGCTGGTCTATGCCCGCGCCAAGAATGAGGAGGACCGCCAGCCGTTCGGCACCGAGCTCGACACCTACGCCGCCGAATACGAGTGGATGACCCACTCTCTGGCGCCCACCCCGGTCAGCACGGAGCCGTTCCGGGTGAATGTGGGCGGGCCGGCCTGCGCCAAGCCCTATTCCGCCTCGGTGCTGAACATTTCCGCCATGAGCTTCGGCTCGCTCGGCAGCCACGCCATCGAGGCGCTGAACATGGGCGCGAAGGCCGGCGGCTTCTATCACGACACCGGCGAGGGCGGCCTCTCGCCCTACCACCGCAAGCATGGCGGCGACATCGTCTGGGAGCTGGGCTCGGGCTATTTCGGCTGCCGCAACCGCGACGGCTCCTTCTCGCCCGAGCGGTTCCAGGAGCGGGCGCTGCTGGACCAGGTGAAGATGGTGGAGATCAAGCTCTCCCAGGGCGCAAAGCCCGGCCATGGCGGCGTGCTGCCGGCCGCCAAGGTGACGCCGGAAATCTCCGAGACCCGCGGCGTGCCCATGGGCGAGGACTGCATCTCGCCCTCGCGCCATCCCGCCTTCTCCACGCCGGCGCAGATGATGGAGTTCGTGGCGCAGCTGCGCGAACTGTCCGGCGGCAAGCCGGTGGGGCTGAAGCTGTGCGTCGGCCATCCCAGCGAGGTGTTCGCGCTCGCAAAGGCGATGCTGAAGACCGGCATCCGGCCGGACTTCATCGTCGTCGACGGTGCGGAGGGCGGCACCGGCGCGGCGCCGCACGAACTGGCCGACCATGTGGGCATGCCGCTGCGCGAGGGGCTGATCCTGGTGCGCAACGCGCTGGTGGGCACGGGGCTGCGGCCCGAGGTGCGCCTCGCCGCCTCGGGCAAGGTGGTGTCGGGCTTCTCCATGGCCGCCAACATGGCGATCGGCGCCGACTGGTGCAACGCCGCGCGCGCCTTCATGTTCTCGCTCGGCTGCGTGATGTCCATGCGCTGCCACACCGGCGCCTGCCCCACCGGCGTCACCACCAACGATCCGCACCTCCAGCGCGGCCTCGTGATCGAGGACAAGGCGGAGCGGGTGACGAGCTTCCACCATCACACGGTCGAGGCGCTGGCCGACCTGATTGCCGCGGCGGGCCTCGACCACCCGCGCGATCTGCTGCCGCACCACGTCTGGCACCGGGTCAGCCCGATCGAGGTGAAGCCGCTGGACCGGCTCTACACCTTCCTCGCGGCGGACGCGCTCATCGACGCCCCGGACGACACGCCCTATGCGGCCGAGTGGGCGGCGGCGGATGCCGACAGCTTCGCGCCGCGCCGCGCGGTGGGCCGCGCCGCGCGGCCTGACGGCTCAGCGCTGGCAGGTGGCGCAGAAGAAGGTGGAGGCGGGCGCCTGCACGATGCGCTGGATGCCGGCCCTTGCATGGAGTGTCGGGCACGGCGCGCCTTCCCGGTCGTAGACGCGGAAGGCGTGCTGGAAATAGCCCAGCTCCCCGTTCACCTGCCGGTGGTCGCGCAGCGAGGAGCCGCCGGCCTGGATCGCCTCGCGCAGCACGTCGCGGATCGCCCTGACGAGCCGCTCGGCCCGCACGGTGGGGCGGCCCTCTTTGGTGGCGAGGGTGTGGGCGGAGCGGCGCGGCGAAAGGCCGGCACGATGCAGCGCCTCGCTCACATAGATGTTGCCGAGGCCGGCCACCACCTTCTGGTCGAGCAGTGCCGCCTTCAGCGGCGAACGCTTCTTGGCACACGCCCGCGCCAGGTGCTCGGCGTTGAAGCCGTTGCCCAGCGGCTCCGGGCCGAGGCCTCGCAGCAGGGGATGGGTGTCGAGCCGGTCGTAGGGCACCATCAGGATCGCGCCGAACCGGCGCGGATCGTTGAAGGTGACGGTGGCGCCTCCGGCGAGATGGAGCACCACGTGATCGTGCGGCCCGGCGGCGCGCGGGGATGGTGGAAGGCCGGCATCCGCCCGCGCGCCGGCGCGTTCTCGATGCGGATCGAGCCCGACATGCCGAGATGCAGGATCAGCACCTCGCCACCGCACAGGTCCGCCAGCAGGTATTTGGCGCGGCGGCCCACCGCCTCGATGCGGCGGCCGGCCAGGCGCTCGGCGAAGTGCTCGGGCAGCGGCCAGCGCAGATCGCCCCGGCGCGCCTCGACATTCTCCACGACGGCGCCTTGCAGAACGGGCAACAGGCCGCGGCGGACGGTCTCCACCTCGGGCAGTTCGGGCATCTTATCCTTCGGCTGCGGGACTCTGGCCCCGCGATTCGTGACGTTGTACTGCCGAAAAGTTAAGCGCAGCCCGGCGTCGCGCAAGTCAAGATTGCGCGGGCGGGGCGTTGTCCAGCCCTGATTTCCGGGCGCCGCCGCCTGCAACCCTTCAGAGGCAAGTGGCTAACGCATGACATTGAGGTGTGATGCGACACACGCACCAGGCATACAAAACGCGCTCGGACGGCGCTTCGGACCCGAAGGGGCTTTGCTTTCTCGAATTCCGCGTTAATAGCGGCGGCTCATGCCTTCGGGTGCGCGCTGTTCCTCAGCGAGGACCTTCACCACGGCCAGCAGGTGGGCGGGATCGAGATCGTCAACCCGTTCCTTGCGGCGCCGGACCGTTTCGAGATCTGATCCATGGGATTCAAATGCGGTATCGTCGGCCTGCCGAACGTCGGCAAGTCGACCCTGTTCAACGCGCTCACCCAGACCGCGGCGGCGCAGGCGGCGAACTACCCCTTCTGCACCATCGAGCCGAACGTGGGCGACGTGGCGGTGCCTGATCCGCGCCTCGACGCGCTCGCCGAGATCGCCGGCTCCGGGCAGATCATCCCCACCCGCCTCACCTTCGTGGACATCGCCGGCCTGGTGCGCGGCGCCTCCAAGGGCGAGGGGCTCGGCAACCAGTTCCTCGCCAACATCCGCGAGTGCGATGCCATCGCCCATGTGGTGCGCTGCTTCGAGGACGGCGACGTGACCCACGTGGAGGGCAAGATCTCGCCCGTGGACGACATCGAGACCATCGAGACCGAGCTGATGCTCGCCGACCTCGAAAGCCTGGAGAAGCGCGCCGCCGCGCTCGAGAAGAAGGCCAAGGGCAACGACAAGGAGGCGAAGGAGACCCTCGACCTCATGACCCGCGCTTTGGTGCTGCTGCGCGAGGGCAAGCCGGCCCGCCTCGCCGAGGTGAAGGCGGAAGAGGAGAAGCTGTTCTCCCAGCTCGGCCTGATGACGGCCAAGCCCGTGCTCTATGTCTGCAACGTGGAGGAGGCCTCCGCCAAGGAGGGCAATGCGCTCTCCGCCCAGGTGTTCGCGCGCGCCAAAGAAGAGGGCGCCAAGGCGGTGGTGGTCTCCGCCAAGATCGAGAGCGAGATCGCCGTTCTGCCGCCCGAGGAGCAGGAGGAGTATCTGGAGGCCATCGACCTGGACGAGCCGGGCCTGAACCGGGTTATCCGCGCCGGCTACGATCTGCTGAACCTCGTCACCTACTTCACCGTGGGCCCGAAGGAGGCGCGCGCCTGGACCATCACCCGGGGCACCAAGGCGCCGGCGGCGGCAGGCGTGATCCATTCCGATTTCGAGAAGGGCTTCATCCGCGCCGAGACGGTGGCCTACGACGACTATGTGAAGTTCAAGGGCGAGGCGGGCGCGCGCGAGGCCGGCCGGTTCCGTCTCGAGGGCAAGGACTACGTGGTTCAAGACGGCGATGTGCTGCACTTCCGCTTCGCCAATTGAGCCCGGCTCGGAGGCGGAGCGCGACCTGATCGGCCTGCCGCGCACCGGCGTCCGGCGCGAGACCGGCCGCTTCGTCTTCACCGAGGCGGAACTGCTGCGCTTCTCGCGCCAGTACGATCCCCTGCCCTTCCATGTGGACCCGGAGGCGGGCCAGAAGTCGCAATACGGGCAGCTCATCGGCTCCGGCTGGCACACCATGGCGGTGTGGATGAAGCTGTTCGTCGGCGCGCACGACGCGTCGGGCTTCCCGCCGGAGTCCCCCGAAGCCATCTCGCCCGCCGGCATCGGCTTCGGCTTCAAGAACCTGCGCTGGATCGTGCCGGTCTTTCCGGGCGACGAGATCGTCTTCTCCACCATCCTCGACGAGGTGCGCGCGAGCGCCAACCGGCCCGGCTGGGCGGTGTTCCGGCGCCAGGCGCTGGCCGCCCGGCCCGATGGCGAGGAGGTGATGCATTTCGTGCTGACCTATCTCGGCCCCATCGCCACCGCCATCGAATGCCGCACGCCGACGGCCGCCGACACCGCCGGCTGACGGCCCCATCCTTGACGCAGCGGCGATCCTCCAGTTGGATCGCCCCTCAAGCCATCTGGAGGCCGCCTTGGCCGATCTCTTCTTCGAGGATTTCATCGTCGGCGAGGTGAAGACCTTCGGCTCCTACGAGTTCACGCGCGAGGAGATCCTGTCGTTCGCGCGCGAATTCGACCCGCAGCCCATGCATCTCGACGACACGGCGGGCGGCGCCTCGCTGCTCGGCGGCCTCGCCGCCTCCGGCTGGCACACCTGCGCGGTGATGATGCGCCTGATCTGCGAGGGTTTTCTGGAGCGCTCCGCCGGCATGGGCTCGCCGGGCGTGAAGGAGAACAAGTGGAAGGCGCCGGTCTTCCCCGGCGACGTGCTCACCTTGCGCCGCACGGTGCTGGAGAGCCGCACCTCCAAGACCCGCCCGGAAATGGGGCTCATCACCTTCCGCTTCGAGCTGCTGAAGACCGACAAGACCATTGCCCTGGAAGCGGTCCTCGTCATCATGATGGGCCGCCGCAATCCGGGAGCGCGCCTCGCATGAAATTCTTCGAGGACATCGAGATCGGCGAGCGCCGGCTGCTGGGGCACCACACCTTCACGCAAGACGAGATGATCGCCTTCGCGCGCAAGTTCGACTTCCAGCCCTTCCATGTGGACCCGGAGGCGGCCAAGCGCAGCCTCTACGGCGCGCTGGTGGCGTCCGGCTGGCTCACCTCGGCCACCTGGATGCGCTACTTCGCCGAATTCAATGCCCGCGACACCGAGGAGACGCGCGCCCGCGGCGAGCGGGTGCCGCAGGTCGGCCCCTCGCCGGGCTTCGAGAACATGCGCTGGCTGAAGCCGGTCTATGCCGGCGACACCGTCACCTATGCCACGGAGGCGCGGGAGAAGACGGCGAGCCGCTCGCGCCCGCAATGGGGCATCCTGCGCACCTACAACAGCGGCACCAACCAGCACGGCGACCTGGTGCTGGACTTCGAGAGCATCGTCTTCGTCGAGCGCCGCGGCTGAGCAGCGGTTGCTCACGCCTCCGCCTGGGCGCGGGTGGCAAGGCGCAGCAGGTCGAGGCACGCCCGCGTCGAGGCGAGGTCGAGCGCCGAGAAGCCGTCGAGCGTCTCCGGGCGCGGGTCGGCACCGTGCCGCAGCAGCCGCGCCACCACCTCCGCCTTGCCGGCCGAGGCGGCATACATGAGGGCGGTGGCGCCATTGTCGTTGCGGTTGTCGATGGCGCAGCCGGCCGCCACCAGCGCGTCGATCACCGGCAGATGGCCGCCGACGCAGGCGAGCCAGAGCGCGGTGTTGCCGTCCGCATTGCGCGCATCCACGCGCGCCCCGCCGTCGATGAGCGCGGCGATGATCGCTTCGAGCCCCTCGCGGCAGGCGCGCATGAGCGGCGTCATGGCGTTCTCCACCGTGGCGTTCACGCCGTCGGCTGGAAAGCCCTGGATGGCGAGCCAGCGCGCGACCGCCGCGCCGGGCGTCGCGGCCCCGGTGCGCGCCTGCGCCGCCGCCCAAGCCTCGTAGCCGCCGTCCAGGCTGTGCACCGCTGAGAAGGCGAAGTCGCACAGCACCTGCGCGAACTCCCGGCTGGCGAAGCCGTGATAGCAGTAAATCAGCACCGGCCTGGCGCGGCTGGTGCCGTTGATGATCTGCGCGAGGTCCGAGAAGCCGATGTGGCGTGCCCCCTCCACATGGCCGGCCAGAAAGCTCGCGCGGTCCCGCACGTCGAGCGTGAGCACGCCGCCGGCCTTCAGCAGCGCCTCGCCGGCGGCGACGGAGATGGAGCGGAAGGCGGGGCGCTCGGCCATGGGGTTGTCCTCAGAGCGGGCGGCCGGCATAGGCCGGCTCGGTCAGGATGCGCGGGTCGGCGACCGGGGCGCCGACGGTGAAGTGGTAGAGCGACTGGAGCGCCTCGCCCTCGATCCCCAGGAGACGGTGCACCTCGTCGTCGAAGAAGCAGCCGATGCCGGTGCCGCGCACCCCCAAAGCCTCGGCTTCCAGATAGAGCACCTGGCCGATCAGGCCGGCCTCCCAGTGAAGCTGGCGGTAGCGCCACGGCGCGGCCGCGACCAGCGGCGCGAATTCGGCGAGCAAAGCGAGGCAGAAGGCGCCGTCGCCGGCGATCGCCTGATGGCAGCAGAGCGTCGCGGGCGACCCCGCGCGCATCGGCTTCGGCAAGGCGGAACAGCGGCAGGTGCGCCGGCGCGCCGTGAACCGGGT
>NZ_JBNFNU010000191.1:0-7759 GCF_057364445.1 Xanthobacter sp. BG11Y11_SDJG | reverse complement strand
GCCGTTCGGGCGATCGAACGTTTCGATCCGCCCCCGGGGCCGGACCGACCGGGCCAGGGGCCGGGGCCGGGGCCCGGCCGGCGGCGGCGCAGGCCTTCTTGAAGAAGTGGTTGTAGGCCATGGCGCTGTCCGGCTCGTATTCGAGGCGGAAACCGACCACCCGCTTCGCCCACGCCTTCTGGCTGTCGATGACCTTCTTGAAGAACGGGTCGGCCGAGAGGTTGGCGATCACCTTGTCCCAGGCCGCGAGCTGGGCTTCCAGCACCGGGGCCGGGGTCGGCAGGACCTGCACGCCGCGCGACTTCAGCACTTCGAGGTCCTTGGAATAGCGGTCCTGCGCCTTCCACATCATGTCCGAGGAGGCCGCGTCCGCCGCGCCGCGAATGATCGCCTGCACGTCCTTCGGCAGGCCGTCGAACTTGGCCTTGTTGAACAGCACCTCGAAGCACTCGAGCGCCTGGTGGTAGCTGCGGACCATGTAGACCTTGGACACGTCGGGGAAGCCGAGCACCAGGTCCGACGAGGGGTTGTTGAACTCGGCGCCGTCGATGAGGCCGCGGTCCATGGCCGGAACGATCTCGCCGCCCGGCAGGATGGTGACCGCGACGCCCAGCTCCTTGTTGAGGTCGGCGGCAAGGCCCACGGTGCGGTATTTCAGGCCCTTGAGCTGGTCCGGGCTGGTGATCGGGTTCTTGAACCAGCCCAGCGGCTGACCCGGCATGGGGCCGGTGAGCAGGCCCACCACGTTGAGCTTCAGGATGCCCTGCACCAGCTCGTCATAGAGCGCCTGGCCGCCGCCATAGCGGATCCAGCCCATGAGTTCGTCCGCGTTCCAGCCGAAGGCAGGGGCGGTGCCGAACAGCGAGAACGCCTTGTTTTTGCCGTACCAGTAGGCGGACACGCCGTGGCCGCCGTCGATGATGCCGGAGGAGACCGCGTCGGCCACCTGGAACGCGGGCACCACGGCGCCGGCGGCGAGCAGTTCCAGCTCGACGCGCCCGCCCGCCATGGTGTTCACATAGCGCACGAAATCGGCGGCGAATTCGTGGAAGATGTCCTTGTTGGGCCAGGTGGACTGGAACTTGAGCTTGACGGAGGCCTGGGCATGGACGGCGGGGGCTGCGACGGTCGCGGCAGCACCGGCCGCGGCGGCGCCCGCGAGAATTGCACGCCGGGACGGGCGCGCACGATCGTTCGTGCTCGTTTCCTTGGTCACGTTCTTCCTCCCTGTGCGGGGGGCGGCGGAAATTTCCGCTGTGTTGGCGCACGGCGCCCCCGTCTACGGTATGCAGAAGACGACACGAGGCCCGACCTAGGCAATAGACTTTGGTCGAATGCGCGCGAATTTTCTGCCCTAAGGGAGCCCGAGGCGGTCACGAGTGCGCGCGCAGGCGCGACGCCGGCGGCTGGTCGGGTGATGGAACCAGTCCGGCTGCCCGGCGCTTGTGGCTCGGGTTGGAGGTGGAGCACATGCGTCTGTTTCAATGCGAGGCCTGCGGGCAGCTCATCCACTTCGAGAACCGCGTGTGCGGCCAATGCGGCCACCCGCTCGGCTACCTGCCGGACGTGAACGACCTCAGCGCGGTCGAGGCGGAGCCGGAGGAGGGGATCGTCCGCTCGCTGCGCGACGGCCGGCGCTACCGCTTCTGCGCCAATGCCGCGCTCGACGGGTGCAACTGGCTCGTTCCGGAGGAGCAGGAGGGCGACTATTGCCGCGCCTGCCGCCACAACCACACGGTGCCGGACCTCACCGACCCCGTGAACCTCGAGAAGTGGATGCGCATCGAGCGCGCCAAGCACCGGCTCATCTATTCGCTGCTCCAGCTCGGCCTGCCGCTGGAGAACCGCGAGGACCGGGTGGGCGGCCTGTGCTTCGACTTCCTCGCCGACGGGCCGGACGCACCGGAGATGCCGCGCGTGATGACCGGGCATGACGAGGGGCTCATCACCATCGCCCTTGCCGAGGCCGACGACGTGGAGCGCGAGCGGCGCCGCACCGACCTCGGCGAGCCCTACCGCACCCTGCTCGGTCATTTCCGCCACGAGGTGGGCCACTATTACTGGAACCGGCTGGTGCGCGACGAGCATCATCTGGAAGCCTGTCGTGCGGTGTTCGGCGACGAGCGCGCCGACTATGGCGCCGCGCTCCAGGCCCATTACGACATCGGCCCGCCGCCGGACTGGCAGACGCGCTTCGTCTCGGCCTATGCCGCCGCCCATCCGTGGGAGGACTTCGCCGAGACCTTCAAGCACTACATCCACATCGTCGACACGCTGGAGATGGCGCGCGCGTTCGGCATGAAGGTGCGCCCGAGGCTCGACAAGAGCGGCCTGCTCGAGGCGTCGGTGGAGTTCAATCCCTACCAGCCGTCCTCCATCGAGCAATTGGTGGAGGACTGGGCCCCGCTGACGGTCGCTTTGAACAGCCTCAACCGCTGCCTCGGCATGGCGGACGCCTATCCCTTCGTGCTGACCCCGGCGGTGGTCACCAAGCTCGGCTTCATCGACGACCTGGTGCATGGCCGGGCGGCGGTGGACGCGCCGGCCCCCGACGCGGCGGCGCCGCCTGCGGCGCCTGTGGCGGCGCCGAGCCAGCCCGCCCCGGCCTGAGGCGGGCGGGCGCTACTTCTCCGTCTCGGTGAGCCCGCGCACGAACAGGCGCTGCATCAGCGCGATCACCAGCACCGGCGGCAGCATGGCGAGGATGGCGGTGGCCATCACCAGATGCCAGATGGGATCCGCCTCCGAGGCCGCGCGGGCGAGGCGCTGGATGCCCATGACGATGGTGTAGTAGCCGGTGTCGGTGGTGATCAGCAGCGGCCACAGATACTGGTTCCAGCCGTAGAGGAACAGGATCACGAACAGAGCGGCGATGTTGGTGCGCGAGAGCGGCAGCAGCACCGACCAGAAGAAGCGCAGCGGCGTCGCCCCGTCCATCAGCGCCGCCTCGGTCAATTCGTCCGGCACCGTCATGAACACCTGGCGGAACAGGAAGGTGGCGGTGGCGCTGGCGATCAGCGGCACCGTGAGGCCGAGATAGGAATTGAGCATCGACAGGCTGGCCACCACCTGGAAGGTGGGCAGGATGCGCACCTCCACCGGCAGCATCAGCGTCACGAAGATGATCCAGAACGCCGTGACCCGGAACGGGAAGCGGAAATAGGTGATGGCGAAGGCGGAGAGCAGCGAGATGGCGATCTTGCCCAGCGCGATCGCCATGGCCATGACGAAGCTGTTGACGAGCATGGGCGCCACCGGCGGGATGCCGGCGGTGCTGGCGCCGGACAGCAGCACGACCCCATAGTTCTCAACCAGCAGCGGGCCGGGCACGAGGCCGACGCGTCCGGACAGGAAGTCCGCGCCCTCATGGGTCGAGGCGACGAAGGCGAGATAGACCGGCAGCACCAGGACCGCCACGCCCAGAATGAGTGCGATGTGCGCCAGCAGGCGGGGGATGCGGTCGCGCCCGGCCATCAATAGGCCACCTTGCGCTCGATGTGGCGGAACTGGAGCGCGGTGAGCGCCACGACGATGGCGAGCAGCACCACGGACTGGGCGGAGGAGGCGCCCAGCGCCAGCGCCTCGAAGCCGTCGCGGAACACCTTGTAGACCAGGATGGTGGTGGCCTGGCCCGGCCCGCCGCCGGTGGTGGCGTGGATGACGCCGAACGTGTCGAAGAAGGCATAGGTGAGGTTCACCACCAGCAGGAAGAAGCTGGTGGGTGCGAGCAGCGGCAGCACCACGAAGCGGAACCGTTCGCGCCGGCGCGCGTCGAGGGCCGCCGCCTCCATGACGCCGGGCGGGATCGCCTTGAGGCCGGCAAAGAAGAACAGGAAATTGTAGCTCACCTGCTTCCAGCTGGCGGCGAGGATCACCATGACCAGCGCCTGCTCGCCGTCGAGAAAATGGTTCCAGGAGATGCCGACGGCCCTCAGCGCGCGGGCGATGGTGCCCACCGAGGGATCGAACATGAACAGCCACAGGATGCCGGCCACCGCCGGCGCCACCGCATAGGGCCACACCAGCAGCGCGCCATAGGCGCCGCCGCGCGTGCCCAGCGCGTCCGCCGCCGCCGCCAGCGCCAGGCCGAGGCCCATGGAGAGGATCGTGACGCTGGCCGAGAACACCAGGGTCACCAGCACCGCGTTGAGATAGGCCGGATCGGCGAACAGCGACGCGAAATTGCCGAGCCCGACGAAATTGCTCGATAGGCCGAACGGGTCCTCGGCGAACAGCGACCCGTAGAGCGCCTGCCCCGCCGGCCACAGGAAGAAGACGAGGGTCACGGCAAGCTGCGGGGCGAGCAGCAGATAGGGCAGGGTGGAGCCCCGGAACGTGACGCGCTTGGCCTGCATCGCCCCCTGTTCCCTCCCGCCGGTCCGCCCGCCGCCCGCTCGCGCCGTCGCTCCTCTCTCCGCCGTGGCTCCTCTTACCTCTATCGCCCCGCGTACCGCCGTCCCCTTCGTACCGCCTTCGCCCCTTTCACCGGGGTCGCCCCTTTCGCCGCCGTCGCCGGTCCCACACCCGTCGCCCTCCGACTTGATCGGAGGGCCCATGCGCCCTCTCCGCCGCCCCGCCGCCCGGAGGGATGCTCCGATCAAGCCGGAGCATGACAGCGGCTTGCAAAGCCTGCCGCGCGCGCTCGAGCCGTTCCCTCACGGCTTTCACCGCCGTCATCCCCCGGCTTGTCCGGGGGATCCACGCCGCGGCTGGCACGGCGCGGCCCTGTCCAGGCGCCCGCCGTCGGCCCGGTGGATGCCCCGGACGAGCCGGGGCATGACGGTGTTGTGCGGGATGCGGCGGGCGCTGCCCTTACGAACTCCCGCCGCCGTCGCCCTCCGACTTGATCGGAGGGCCCACGCACCACTTCCGTCTCCCCGCCGCCGCCCATACGGATGCGCCGGTCAAGCCGGAGCATGACGGCCGGTTGGCGGGCCGCGGCGCCGGGCCTTGTCCCGCCGGCGCCCGCTCCTCGCGCCGTCGGCGGCTACCTGTTGGCCTGCTCGAAGGCGCGCAGCAAGGCGTTTCCGCGCTGCTCGGCGGTGCCGAGCGCCTCCTTGGCGGTCTTCTTGCCGGCGAGGGTGAGTTCCAGTTCCTCCTCGATCACGTCGCGGATCTGCAGGAAGGAGCCGAAGCGCAGGCCCTTGGAGTTGTCCGTGGGCGCCTTCAGCGTCATCTGCAGGATCGACACGTCGGTGCCGGGGTTCTTCTCGTAGAAGCCCTGCGCCTTGGAGAGATCGTAGGCGGCGCGGGTGATCGGCAGGTAGCCGGTGTTCTGATGCCACCAGGCCTGGACCTCAGGCTTGGAGAGGAAGGCGAAGAACTTGGCGACGCCGCGATATTCCTCCTTCGGCCGGCCGTTCAGCACCCACAGCGAGGCGCCGCCGATGATGGAGTTCTGCGGCGCGCCGGCCACCTGCGGCCAGTAGGGCATCATGGCGTAGCCGACCTCGAACTTGGCATTGGCGAGGATGCCGGCCCGCGCCGCCGAGGAACCGATCAGCATGGCGCATTCGCCGCTGAAGAATTTCGGGTCCGCCTTGGACTGGCGGCCGCCATAGTCGAACACCTTGGTCTTCTGCCAGTCCGCGAGCGCAGTCCAGTGGCGTTCGGTCACCGGGTTGGAAATCTCCAGTCGGGTGGCGAGGGAAGCCATGCCGTTCTGCTCGGTGCCGATGGCGACGTTGTGCCAGGCCGAGAGGTTTTCAAGGTTCACCCAGGAGGGCCACTGGGTGGTGAAGCCGCACGTCACGCCCGCCGCCTGGAGCTTCTGCGCCGCCGCTTCCAGCTCCGGCCAGGTCTTGGGCGCCGCCGCCGGGTCGAGCCCCGCCTTCGCGAACAGGTCCTTGTTCACGTAGAGGATGGGGGTCGACGAGTTGAACGGCATCGAGAGCATGTTGCCCTTGGCGTCGGTGTAATAGCCCGTCACCGCCGGCAGATAGGCTGCGGGGTCGAACGGCTCGGCGGCGTCCGCCATGAGCTGGTAGACCGGGTAGACCGCACCCTTGGCCGCCATCATGGTGGCGGTGCCGACCTCGAACACCTGGACGATGGCCGGGTGCTGGCGGGCGCGGAAGGCGGCGATGGCGCCGGTCATGGCCTCGGGGTAGGAGCCCTTGTAGACCGGCACCACCTTGAACTCGCTTTGCGCGGCGTTAAAGTCGGCCGCCACCTTCTCGAGCTTCTCGCCGAGCGCGCCGGACATTGCGTGCCACCACTGAAGCTCGGTCGCGGCAGCCGCCGGCCCGGCACAGGCCAGCTGCAGCGAAAGGATGGCCGCGGCTGCGGCCGGCGGAAAGCGTAGGGACATGGCGGCCTCCATTGCGCATGCGCGGACGGCATGCGGGCCGCCTGCGGAATCGCCGTGCGAGGGTGTCACACTTGCCACACCGGCGTGACGATGATGTTGCGTCGCTGCCGGCCGGGCCCCGCCGCGTCCCGCCCGTGCCGCGGCGTCACCGGCGGCGTCGGCCGGATTGTCACCGGTTCGTGTTTCTGCGCCGATTTGCAGTGCATCGCGTAGCGGGCTATGTGCCTTCGCGGCGGGTTCGCGCCCTGGCGCCGGGATCGGGAAAGTCGGAATGAGTTTGGCATATCGGGCCGACATCGATGGTCTTCGGGCCATCGCAGTTGGCAGCGTGGTTCTGTTTCACGGTCACATCCCCCCGTTTACCGGCGGCTATGTCGGCGTGGACGTTTTCTTCGTGATCTCGGGCTTCCTGATCACCTCGATCCTCGACCGCGACATCACCCAGCGGCGCTTCTCCCTGGTGGATTTCTACGACCACCGCATCCGCCGCATCTTCCCGGCGCTGTTCCTGGTGCTCGCGGTGGTGACGCTGCTTGCCGCGTTCGTGCTGACCCCGCGCGAGATGCGGCAGTATGCCAGTTCGCTCGGTCCGTCGGCGCTGTTCTACGCCAATATCCACTTCGAGAGCGTGCTCGACTATTTCGGGCCGCGGGCGGACGACGTTCCGCTGCTGCATCTGTGGTCGCTGGCGGTGGAGGAGCAGTTCTACATCCTGTTCCCGGTGCTGCTGTTCGCGCTCATGCGCTTCGGCACCCGCAAGGTTGCGGTGGCGGTGCTGGCGGTGCTCACCGTGGCCTCTCTGGTGCATTCGCAGATCACGGTGACCGAGGCGCCGTGGTCCGCCTTCTTCCTGCTGCCGAGCCGGGCCTGGGAATTGTTCGCCGGTAGCCTGCTGGCCCTGGTGCGCTGGCCGCCTCTGCCGCACCGCACCGCCGGTGCCATCGCGCTCGCCGGCGTCGCCGCCATCCTGGTGCCGGTCTTCGCCTACGACAAGCAGACCGTCTTTCCCGGCCTGTCCGCGCTGCCGCCGGTGCTGGGCTCGGCCGCCATCATCTTCGCCGGCATGCACACCCAGGGAGGGATCGTGCAGAGGGTGCTGGGCCACCCCTGGTTCACCTATGTGGGGCGCATCTCCTATTCGCTCTATCTGTGGCACTGGCCGCTTCTGGTGCTGGCGGTGGACTATAAGGGCAAGCACCTCACCTATCTCCAGGCGGGCGGCGTGATCCTCATCGCCATGGCGTTCTCGGCCCTGTCGCTGAAGTTCGTCGAGACGCGCTGCGCCGCGCCTCGGCGCTCGGCGGGGTCCGGCTGGCGCGCTTCGGCGCCGGCGCGCTCGCCATTGCGCTGTCGTTCGGCGTGGTGGCGCTGATCGAGCATCACGGCGGCGGCTTCCGCACCCTGTCCGCCCGCGCCCAGGCGGCCGAGGACGCCGCCAATGCCGGCGCC
>NZ_JBNFNU010000190.1:0-7766 GCF_057364445.1 Xanthobacter sp. BG11Y11_SDJG | reverse complement strand
GCCGGTTCCCTACGGCGCGCCGCGTCCGCCGGCCACGGTGGGGACATCCCGCAGCGGCCTCTACTGACCGTCCGCCCGCCGCCGGCCCGCCTTCAGGCCGCGCGCGTCGCCAGAAGGCTTTCCAGGCGGTTGCCGGCGGCCTTGTGGCCGAGGATCTGGATCACCTTCTCGATGATGACGCTCGCCGCCTCCACGGGCGGCAGGCCGCCGTCATAGATGTTGGAGATGACCGAATATTCGTAGCGGATCGATGGGTTGCCGGAGAAGGCCGCGGCCCGCGCCCGCGTCTCCTCGTCGGCGATGCGGAAGGCGAGATAGGCGGACATGGAGCGCGAGGCGCGGGCGTCGCCGCCGGGCCGCTCGCCGATCAGCGTCACCACCACCCGCGCGCCGAGCGCGTCGCCGATCGGCTCGGCCACCTTCACCCGGCCGAACGGCACCAGCACTGGCACGCCGAGGCTCGCGCCGGAGCGCTCCAGGCCCTCCATCAGCACCGGCACGAGGTCCGGCACGTTGGCGTGGATCGCCTCGGCCGACAGGCCGTCCGACACCACGATCTGCACGTCGCGGTGCTCCGGCCTCAGGTGCGCGAGGTCAGCGGCATCGAGGTCGGCACCGATGTCGGGATGGCTCAGATGCGCGGAGCGGTCGCGGGCGCGCGAGGCGATGCGGCGGAAGGCGATGCCGCCGAGCCGCGCCGGGTCGAGATCGGCGTGGATCGCCTCGCGGGCGATGGCGAGGTTCGCCTTCACGGCGCGGGAGACGGTGTCGGCGGGGCGCGGCCGGCATTCTCGAAGCCGTGGGGCGCCGGGCACGGTGCGGGCGAGGCGCTCGAACTCGATCTGCGACCCGCAGAAGAGGCGCGGATCGCCCCAGTTCGGGCCGCGCACCACCTCCCCGTCCTCTTCCGCGAAGATGCCGCGTCCGATCGCCCAGGCGAGGAATTCAGGCGCCGGCTTGAGGCCGTGGATCTCCCGCAGCGTCTGGTCGTCGTGGCCGGACGTGTCGAAATAGGCCAGCATCCGGTCGGTGGAGAGATAGACGTCCATGAAGAAGTTGGCGCCCGCCGCGGCGAGCAGGCCGGTCGCCACCTGCTGGCCCTCCATGGTGATCTCGGAATGCAGCGTGTAGCAGGGCGCCATGCCCATGGGCAGGCCCATGATCTTGCCCATGAAGTGGTCCTGGAGGTTCGAGACGATCATCTCGAAATTGTCGCGGTGGGTCTCCGGGCCGATGAAGCCGGTGACGTTGTTGACCATGAACGGGTCGTAGCGGCGCGCGAGGCCGTAGCAGAGCGCCTCGCAGGTGGTCATGTCGATGCCGTCATGCTTGCCGTAGGTGAGTTCCGAGCCCTGGCCGGTCTCGAAATACATGAACTGGCAATCCGGCCCGAGCGGCCCCCGCGTGGCCATGGCCGCATAGGCCTCGTCCAGCAGCGACAGGGTGACGTCGAACTCTTCCGTGAGGGTGCGCGCGGTGCCGGCGAGCGATTGGAACATGATCTCCACCGGCGCCCCGGCGGCGAGCGCGGCCAACTGGGTCTTGAGGTGCGAGAGCACGCAGATCTGCGTCGGCGCCCCTGTCTGCCGGCGCAGCCGGTCCAGATGGACGAGGATGGACGAGACGTTCTCGAGCGTGTCCACCGCCGGGTTGAGGCCGATCAGCGCGTCGCCCGCCCCCATGGAGAGGCCGGTATAGACGAGCGCGGTGACGCAGGAGAGGTCGTCGGTGGGGTGGTTCGGCTGGAGCCGGGAGGAGAGCGTCCCCGGACCGCCCACCAGAGTGCGGGCCGTGGCCGAACGCTTGGCCTTCTTCGCCACCAGCACCAGTTCGTGCACATCCATGATCTTGGCGAGGGCCGCCGCCATTACGCCCGTGAGGCCGAGGCCGAGGCGGCGCACGTCGGCGGACCGCGCCTTCAGCAGCAGGTCCTTCAGCGCCCCGAGCGTGAGCGGTGCGATCTCGGCGAAGGCCGCGGCATCGATCTGGTAGTTGGCCCGCATGACGTCGTCGACGCGCCCGTTCGCATCGGTGAGCGGACGGTCGAACAGGTGCTGGAGCGTGAGCGAGGACAAAACCGTGCGCGCCGCCTCGCGCTCCACCTCGTCGCGTGCTGAAAGGCCGGCGAGCCGGTCGCCGGCCTTGGGATGATCGGCGGCGCCGAGCAGCGCCTTGAGGCCGGTGAAGGCGAAGTCGCGGTCCAGCAGCCGCACGCGGTAGGTCTCGTCCGGCGGCGGCACCGGCACATGAAAGTCGCTGAACGGCTTGAGGGGTCCCATGGCAGCTCCAAGCGATGTCAGTTCAGGCCAAAGAAGGAGATCGGCACCATGCCGCCGTGCGCCTTGCCGATGCGCACGAACTGGGCCGGGCGATCGGGAACCTCGTCGATCACCAGCAGCGGCGCAGGGGCCCGGCCGAAATCGGTGGCGTAGAGGCCGACCGCCTTGGCGGCATTTTCAGCGAGCAGCAGCACCAGCGGACGTGCCGCATCCTGAGGCGCCGCGGCGAGCGCTTCGGCGATCTGCGTGCCCAGCGTCCTCACCGCTGCGGCCGTGCCGAGATCGGCGCCGCCGCCGATCCGGATGCAGCCTCCCGCGGGGGTCCGCGCCACCAGGGCCACGGCCTCGCGCAGGCGTTCGGGGGGCGCATCCGGCGGCAGGCAGGCCAGGATCGGCAAGGCGCGCAAGGGCAGGGCAACGGTGCCGGACAGATGCAGGGTCGCGCCCGACACCTCGGTGGCGTGGAGCGTGAGCCCGCACACGGTCGCGCGTCCGCCGTGCTCGGGCACGAGATCGAGGTCGCGGGAAAGGCGCGGGCTCGCAAGGATGGCGCGGGCGAGATCGATGCCGAGATCGCCGAAGGCCGTGGTCGGCGGCAGGTCCGCGCCCGAACGCGCCGCATAAACCAGTTCGCCCACCCCGCCGGAGAAGGTGACGGCGCGTCCGCGCCCGGCGGCAGCACCAGGGGCAGGTCCACCAGGAGCCGCGCGGGCGCGGCGCGGAAGAACGCCGCCTCGCCCTCGGCCAGCGCCTCCAGCGCGCGCACGAGGAAGGAGCTGACGGCCGCCACCTCGGCCGGCGTCAGCGCATCGCCCTCTGCGGCCGCGATGCCGAGATGTTCGAGCACGGCGCGGGCGCGGGGCGAGGCGAAGGTGAGCCGGTAGGTGCCGGGCGCGAACCGCAGGTGCCGCGCGCCGATGAAGTGGCAGCCGGTGGCCGTCACCTCGCCGGCCCGGCCGAGCGCTGCATTGGTGGTGCCGCCGCCGATGTCGAGATTGAGGATCGTCCGCTCCGGACAGGCCCGGGAGAGGCCGCCGCACGCACCCATGAAGGCGAGCCACGACTCCAGCGCCGGATCGCGCGCGGTGGCTATGATGGCGTCGCCGAGCCGCGCCTCCACCAGCCGCGCCAGGGCCTCGGCATTGGCCCGCTCGCTGGCGAGCCCGGTGACGATGGCGCCGCCGGAGAACACCGCCTCCGGGGCGATGCCGCCTTCCGCGAGCCAGCGCTCCATGTGGCGCGCGACGTGCGAGATGTCGATGTCGCCGGTCGGGCGGAACGGCGTGAACACCGGCTCGGACCGGTACACCACGCGGGGGCTCTGGAATTCCTGCCGCCCGGTGGCGCAATTGAGGGCGATGCGGGCGCGAGCGGCCATGGCGGAGCAGGTGGTCGAGCCGAAGTCGAAGCCCACCAGCACCACCTCGTCGCTTGCCGCCCCGGGCGCCTGCGCCATACGCCGCCTCCTGCCGCGACCCAGCGCTCCCTGCGGCAGTGCAATATTCCCCTAAGGAAAATTGCTTGCCAAGGGATTTCGTGAACCGGCGAGGGTCGGGAGCGGCCGAACGGTCGCCGGGGACGAGCGCCGACGCGGTGCCGGCAATCTCACACCACGGCGGCGAGCTTCGGAGTCTCGTTGGAATTGGCGGCGCGCCCGTTCACCGGAAGGCGCACGATCACCGAGGTGCCGACCCCTTCGGTGGAGCGGATGCGCATGGCGCCGCCGTGCAGCTCCACCAGGGACTTGGCGATGGCGAGGCCGAGACCCGAGCCCTTGTGGGTCTTCGTGAACTGGCTCTCCACCTGCTCGAACGGCCGGCCGATGCGGTCGATGGCGTCGCGGGCGATGCCGATGCCGGTGTCCTCGATGGCGATCACCGCCGCATCCGCATTGATGCGCGCCTTCACCGCCACGCGCCCGCCCTCGGGCGTGAACTTCACGGCGTTGGAGAGCAGGTTGAGCAGCACCTGCTTCAGCGCCCGGCGGTCGCCGAGGATGGCGAGGCCCTCGCTCGCCTCCACCGTCATGGTGATGTTCTTTTCGTCGCCGTTCACCGCCGTCACGCGCATGGCATCGGCGATCAGTTCGTCCAGCCGCACCTCTTCCGCTTCCAGCTGCATGCGGCCGGCCTCGATCTTCGACATGTCGAGGATGTCGTTGATGACGTCGAGGAGATAGGTGCCGGAGCCTTTGATGTCGGAGCAGTATTCCGCGTACTTCTCCGAGCCGAGCGGGCCGAACATGCCGCTCTCCATGATCTCCGAAAAGCCGATGATGGCATTGAGCGGCGTGCGCAATTCGTGGGACATGTTGGCGAGGAACTCGCTCTTGGCGCGGTTCGCGTCCTCGGCCTTGTTTCGCTCTTCCGAATACTTTTCGGCGAGTTCCGCCAGTTGCTGGGCCTGATGCTCCAGCGTCTGCTGGGATTTCCTGAGGTCCGCCACCAGCGCCATCAGGCGCTTCTCGTTGTCCATGAGGCGCTCTTCATGGCGCTTCATGGTGGTGATGTCGGTGCCGACCGAGACGTAGCCGCCATCCTTGGTGCGGCGCTCGGCGATCTTGAGCCAGCGGCCGTTGGAAAGCTGCGCCTCGAACGCGCGCGAGCCCTCCTCGGGCTTGTCCTCCGGCTTCAGGGGAATGCGCGAGACGGGATGGCGCCCCACCGAGGCGATGGTGTCGAACGGCGTGCCGGAGCGGACCGTCTCCTCGGGCAGTTCGTGCAGGGTCTGGAACTTGGAATTGCAGAGCACCAGGCGGTTCTGGCTGTCCCACAGCACGAACGCCTCGGAGATGCTCTCGATGGCGTCGCGCAGGCGCATGTCGGCCGTCACCGTGCGCTCGGCCATGCGCTGCGCCTCGGTCACGTCCATGGCGATGCCGATGAGGTGGGGGCCGTCCTCGCCCGCCTGCTGCACCACCTCGGCGCGCATGCGCAGCCATACGAAGTCGCCCTTGGCGGTGCGCATGCGGAACACCCGGTCCACCGAGGCGCCGGGCCGCTCCGCCAGTTCCTGCGCCAGCTCGTAGAGGTCGCCGTCCTCGGGATGCACCAGGCGGGCGATCTCGCCGAACGAGATCAGCTCGTCCTTGCGCTCCAGGCCGAGGATCTCGAACATGGTGTCGGACCAGTACATGCGTCCGCGCGCCATGTCCCAGTCCCACATGCCGCAGCGGCCGCGGTTCAGCGCGGTGTCGATGCGCCGGCGCACGGTGTCGTAGATCACGTCCGCCTCGCGCGCCCGCGTCGCCTGCCAGTGGAATGAGAAGCCGAGGATGAGGAGCACCATGCCCGTGGTGGCGAACAGCGTCACCGTCAGCGTGGTGGTGTCGGACCAGGCGGCAAGCGCCGCGTCGAGCGGCTGCACATAGATCACCTGGCCGAGCGGGGAGGGGAGGTTGCGCACGGTGGCGAGCGCGGTGCCGCCCTGGAACGGCACCTCCAGCACGCCCGCGCGCTCGGCGAACACCACCAGCGGCTGGGCGGGGTCGAGCAACTGGGCGATGTCGGCGGGCGGAATGTCGGCGGCGCGGGGCGGCGGCGACGACCCGGCCCTGCGGATCGGTCACGAACACGCGGCGGCCATTGTCGGTGGCGCGGGGCGGCAGGCTTTCGGTGAGGGCCGCAGGTGCGCGGGCCGGCGCATTGCCGACGCGGGCGGCGACGCCGTCGGCGGTGGCGAGCGCGAGGAGGGCGAGGTCGTCCTTGGCGCCGTCGATCACCGCCAGGCGGTGCGAATGCACCTGGACCACGGCGCCGATGCCGATGACCATGAGAAAGGTGACGATGAGGGCAGGCACGATCCGGCGCAGGACCGGCTCGGCGTCGAGCAGGCGCTGGTAGGCTGGGCGCGCGATCGACCGTGCCAGGCCTCGAATGGCATGGTCGCGCGCGCCGACGCTCGCAGCGTTGGCGCGTGCCATCGCCGGTTCTCCTCCGGATTCCATTGGGGAAATCGGGACGGCCTAATGCCCCTCAGCCCCCGCGTCCTTGATCGGGAGGGACGTGCCGCATCTCTCCGAATCAAGCCCATTGGAATCGAATCGGGGGGGCTTTGTCTAGAGTCCGCCGGAGTCAAGGGCCGAAAAATGGTCGTGAGGCCCCGCTGTGATCGCCCTCGCGGGCGCCGTCAGGCGGCGTCCGCTTCCAGAAGGCGGGTGAAGATGTCCCGGACCTTCTGCTGGGTGTCCACGAGGTGGGCTTCCAGCGTCGCGAAGTCGGGCATCTCGCCGGCGCGGGCGAGCAGCGCGCGCAGCGCGGGGCTGGCCTCCAGGGGCACCACGTGGGCGTCCACGGCGAGCCGCAGGACCTGGGTGAGGTCCTGATAGAGCCGGCAGGCGCGGATCAGGACCTGGGCGTCCTCCGGCGCCAGCAGCGCGAGGCGCTCGGCCGCGGCCAGCACCCGCGCGGTGGCGGTGTCGACGATCTCGGGATGGTCGGCGGCGAAGGCCAGAACCAGATATTGCGCGAGGAACTCCACGTCCACCTGTCCGCCGGCGGCGTGCTTGAGGTTCCAGCGGTCGTCCTCGCCCTTCTCGGCGGCGATGGCGCGGCGCATGTCGAGGATGTCGCCGGCGATGCGCCGCCGGTCGCGCGGGCGGGCCATGATGGCGTGGATGACCCGGCCGACGGCGATGCCGAAATCCGCCTCGGCGGCGATCACCCGGGCGCGGGTGAGCGCCATGTGCTCCCAGGTCCACGCTTCCTCGAACTGGTAGGTCTCGAACGAGGCGAGCCGCGTCGCCAGCGGTCCGGAGCGGCCGGAGGGCCGCAGCCGCAGATCCACGTCATAGAGCTTGCCGGCATTGGTGAGCGCGGTGAGCGCGGACACCAGCCTCTGCGTGAAGCGGGCGAAATACTGCGACGCCGCCAGCGGCCGTCCGCCGTCCGACATGGCGTCGGCGCCGCCGGGATAGTCGTACAGCACGATCAAGTCGAGGTCGGAGCCCGCCGTCATCTCGCGCCCGCCGAGCTTGCCCATGGCGACCACCGCCGCCCGCCCGCCCTCGATCTGCCCGTGCGCCTCGGCGAAGCGTGCGCGCACCCGCTGGAACAGCGCGCGGATGATCACCTCCGCGAGCCGCGCATAGGCTTCGCCCGCGCGCGCCGCCGGCAGCGTTCCGGAGGCGATGCGCACGCCGATCAGCACGTGCTGCTCCTGGCGGAAGCGCCGGGCGCGGTCGAGCTGCTCCTCGTCGGTCTCGGCGGTATCGAGCAGGTGGTCGAGCAACTGCCTCAGATCGTCCTCGTCCGGCAGAACGTCGAAGAAGGCGGGATCGAGCAGCGCGTCGGTGAGGGAGGGCCGCCGCGCCAGCGTCTCGCCCAGGCGCGGGGCGGCCGCGAGGATGGTGGCGAGCAGCCGCACCAGGTCCGGATGCCGGTCGAGGGCGGCGAACAGGCGCGGGCCGGGCAGTTCGGCGAGAAAGCGGTCGGCCGCGATCAGCGCGCCGTCCGGATCGCCGCCGCGCGCCAGCGCCTCCAGCAGCAG
>NZ_JBNFNU010000189.1:0-7838 GCF_057364445.1 Xanthobacter sp. BG11Y11_SDJG | reverse complement strand
CGCGTCGGGCGCCGGCGTGATCGTCAGGCGGAGCCGGCCGTCCGCCGGCGGCTGGGCGCCGGGCTGCACCGGCGGGTCGAACTGATCGAAGATGTTCGGCGCCCGGGCCGGCGTGTCGAATTGGTCAAAAGATGTTCGCCATCACTGGCCCCCCGAGCACGCGCGCCGCCGCGCCGGCGCCGTACTTGGCGTCGAACTCCGCGGCATGCTGCGGGTTGGCGCGCAGGAACTGCACCGCCGAAGCCGGGACGCCGCCATCCACCTGCCCCCGCGCCGGCGCGCCGCCGGGCATTCGCGAGGCGTCTTTCTCGCCAGGGATTTGGACCTCAGGAGCCGAGGGCATCGTGATCGCGGACGGATTGTTCACCTGCCGCCCGGCCTCGCTCGCGTGCATGCCCTGGCGATTGGCGAGAAGGTTGTCCAGCGCCATGAGCTTGTTCTTGTAGGTCGCGGCGCTGGTGAACCAGCTGGTGGGGTCGCCGACCATAGCCGCGATCCGTTCGATGTCCCTGTTGCTGACCCCGTGACCGGTCTGCCCCAGCGCTTCCGCGGCCTTGTAGAGCAACAGCGTGTTGAGCGTCTCGATGCTGTTGAGGTCCGGGTTGAAGAGCCCGGGGAGCAGCGTGTCGAGCCCCTTGGCGGCGAGGTCAGCACGGGCGCGCTCCACCACGGCCTGGTATCGCTCCTGCCCGCCGAAGCTCTTGGCCACCTCGGTCGCGATGGAGCTGACATCCTGGCCCATGCGCCGGATATTGCCGACCGGGCCGACAATCGAAGGCGCTCGGTCCACAAGGCCAACGGCAGTCGTAATCAGGCCCCGCGTCTCTTCGAGATTCCGAACCGATGCGGTCAGATTGCGCATCGTGACCGGATCTCGCCCACCGCCGCCCATCTGGATCACGGTGCCATCCGGCTGCGTGATGGAGAAGCCCTCGCTGCCGGCGATCTTGCGGCGGATGAAGCCGTCCAGCTCGTCGCCCTGGCGCTGGAGCTCGGCTTTCATGGGATCGCCAAGCGGCAGCTTGCCGGCCTGCGCCCACAGAAGGTTCCGCTCGCGCTGCAGGCGCACCATCTCCGGGACGCCGGTCTCCTTCGACACAGCGCCCAGCACCTGCTGCTCGGCCGGCGGCAGCGCGCCGATGTTGCCGAAGTTCTGCGCGAGGTAGCCGCCCTTGACGTTGCTCTCCGGCGCCAGCGGCATCTGGCCGGGGGCCTGGGCGCGGGTGCTGAAGCGCGGGCCCTCGGGCGTCATCACCTCGACCGGCGTCGCGCCGAACATGCGCTCGCGCGACGCGATATCCGCCGCGTTCTTCTGCAGCTCGACCGACTGCGCCTCGCGGAAGCCGGGCACGGTGGACGAATAAGCCCCGCCCGCGCCGATGGTCGCGTTCGTGGTGCGCGGGTCCGCCGCGCCGAAGGCGTTGCCGGCCACATACTGGCCCGCCTGGGCCACGGCGCGCGGGTCCATGCCGCCGAGCATGGCGTCGCGGACCACCTGCGCCACCATGTTCGCGTTGCCGGGGTTCGTGAAGGCGTCGGTGGCGGCGCTGCCGAAGCGCTCGCGCGCCGCGTTCTCGGCGGAGAGCTTGAACGCCTGCTGACGCTTCACCTCGGGGGTGAGGGTGTCACCGAAGGCGCCGGTGCTCAGATCATTGAAGATCTTGGCGATGGGGCTCGGTTCGCTTTGGTAGGAGTTGATGATTTTGACCATCGACGAAACCTTACGGCGCGGCCGCGAGTCCGCGCGCCCGGCGAGCGAAGGCGAACGGATCAGGCCGCTCAAGCATTCGGACGATGAGATTGGGCAGATTGCGGTCAAGCATGGGCCAAGTTGCGGATAAGAGCAACCGTCGGCGACACGGCAATTCGGCCTACCAACAGAATACACAACAATGATGCGAGCCGCAAGTGAACCGGACCCATCAGGAGCCGCCCAACTATCATCCCCACCGTCAACCAGTTTCAAATACTTTCAGCGGCCCAAAATTAGCGAAACCGCCTACCGCGTTTTCAGTCCAGGCGCGCAACCCTCCCCCGGGAGGGTGGGGCCCTCACGCAGCAGCCGGGGCGCCGGAAGTAATTATCTGCAATTTTCGTTTCGTCTTGCTACGCAACAACGGAACTATACTTTTTCGACAAGGATCTCTTGAATTTTCTTATTGACATATCCAGTTTTGATTCGAAAATGACAATTGGGTGTAGCAACCCGCGTGACCAAGGGCGCTTGACGCGCCCACGTATCAGCGTCAATTCAACCCGTCCGGGAGCTCCGCGCGCATGTCCAAGGCGCGAGCCCAAAGGCGTGGGGAGCCGAGGTTATGCGGCTGCTACCTCCCGGACCTCGCATCCTGTAGCAAGGACATGACGCCATGACTCAAGCAATCGACCACGTCGACCCTGTCGTCGCCTTCATCTCGGCCATGGAACGCCTTACCGAGGCCTGTGAGCACCTCACAGACCGGGAAGCGCTCTCGGATAACGATGCCCGCTTCTCGCGCCTGGCTGTAGCCGAGTCTTTCACGGCGCCGACCACCTCGGAAGGGGTGTGGCGCAAGATTGAATGGCACTTCCCCGGTGAATCGCCCCGGGGGAGCGACGTCTTCACTCTCCACTGGCGCCCCGACGATAGCAGGGCGACCCAGCGCCGGATAAATCGATTCTGGCGAGAACTCCGCGCGGTATCGGCGAAAGCGAAAGCTGGCACCCTCTCCCGAAAGGACGCCCGCAAGATCAGCGCTATCAGCCTCGAGGAAGACGGCATCATAGAGCCCCATTCCGCTGGGGTAGCCCAAGCGATCGCCGAAGGCGTCCGCCTCATCGTCGATTTGCAGGAGGCGCGAGCGGAATAGCTCAGACGGGCGGGCCGGCGCGCAGGCGCGGCCCGCCTACGCGCTATTTCCGGCTTCCTTCAACATGCGAGCCCGGGCCTTCTCAACCTCGATTTGGACGTAAGCAACGAGCGCGTCATAGAGAACGGGCGGAACATCGCGCAAATATCTCGCGCCATGAGCCTCTAACGCCCGCGTAGAAAAGTTGGTGTTTTCCAACGACCAATCGATCGATGCCATCATCAAGATCTGCCGAACCTGGTCAAAGGTCCATGGCTGAATGATTGACTTTCCGCCGGGGACCTTCTTGACTCGCTTTTTCGGCCATTCGATCGGATCGAGCGACCTCGATACGGTAGGCCCCCTATGGGCATCGGCCAGGGCCTTGCCCACTTCGACGGCCCCTTGCTTCTTGATCGCCTGGACAAGCAGCGGCTGCGCCATCGCGACGTTGCGATCCAGCAAGCGAATCAGGAGCGCCATTTCCTCTGGCTCACCCTGGATTTTGATTTCGATAGCCACGGCAGACCTCCAACGCGCGGTTGAGGGGGCGCCGAGCCGACAAATCCCGCTGCGGGGGTTCCCTGGTGGTTACCGCAACCGTTTGCGGAGCGAGGCGTTTCCCGTAAGCCTTTGAAATTTATGGTGCCCAGGGGCGGAATCGAACCACCGACACTGCGATTTTCAGTCGCATGCTCTACCAACTGAGCTACCTGGGCGTCCGGAGGCGGCCGCGGGGGCCGTTCGGAGCGGCGAGTGTATAATTGGCTTGTCCGGCCCTGTCCATAGGGGGTCCCCTTTGCGAAAGCTCTGCGGTCCGTGCCTGTGGAAAAGCGGTCCGCGCAGCCGCCCGCCGCAGGCCGCGCAGCGGCAGGTGCCGGTTGTCTCGGCGCGCATGCATGCCGGTCTCGCCCCCTCGCCCGTCGCTCCGGAAAAGGGGTGCCTTCCCGGTCGCAAGCTGGCAATGTAGCCGCGAGGATGCCGGAAACGCGCCGGCGGAGACTGCGACGCGAGGGGACCCGACGGTGGCGGAACGCAAGGCGCGCGGGGCAAGCGACGCTCCCGATGTCATCGACTACACCACCGGCTCGGGCGCGCCGGCCGCCACCTCCGCCACGCTGGAGCAGGCGCTGGGCGTTCAGGTGCGCACCATCCGCCGCCAGCTCGACCTCACCGTCTCCGATCTCGCGGGCGCCGCCGGCATCTCGGTCGGCATGCTGTCGAAGATCGAGAACGGCCAGATCTCGCCCTCCCTCGGCACCCTTCAGTCCATCGCCAAGGCGCTGAACGTGCCCATCACCACGCTGTTCTCCGCCTTCGAGGAGCGGCGCGACTGCTCGTTCGTGCGCGCGCGCCAGGGCGTCATCATCGAGCGGCGCGGCTCGAAGGTCGGCCACCAGTACGAGCTGCTCGGCCACGGCCTCGGCGGCGACATCGTGGTGGAGCCCTATCTGATCTCGCTGGAGGCGGGCGCCGCGCCCTTCACCCAGTTCCGCCATGCGGGCGTGGAGTTCATCTACATGCTCACCGGCGAGGTGCTCTACCGCCACGCCGACCGCTCCTATCACCTGCGCCCGGGCGACGCGCTGATGTTCGATTCGGGCGCCGCCCATGGCCCCGAGGAACTGCTGGTGACGCCCATGACCTACCTGTCCATCATCGTCTATGGCCGCGACGGGCGCTGAGCCGGGCACAGACCCTTCCGCGACGTTTTCTTACAGCGAAACTTTTATTCTTTCACATTGACGCACCCGTCCAACCGGCGTACCAGTGGGACCGAGGCCGCCAAAGGCGGCGAAGGCGTGCGGCATCAGGCGCCGCGGCCACGGATCGGAGCCAGTTGAGCGCCATGTGCGGCATCGTCGGACTATTCCTGAAAGACCCGAAGCTGGAAGGCGAGCTGGGGGCCATGCTGGCCTCCATGCTCTGCACCATGACCGGCCGCGGGCCGGACAGTGCGGGCTTCGCAGTCTATGGCGCGGGCGCGCCGGGACAGGTGAAGCTCTCTCTGCGCGCAGCCAAGGGCTATGATTTCCCGGCCTTGGCGCAGGGCCTGAGCGTGCCGGCGGACGGCGTGCCGGCGCTCGCCATCCGCGGCACCCATGCGGTGATCGAGGTGCCCGCCGCGCGCGAGGCGCAGGTGCGCGCCTTCCTCGCCGCGCGGCACCCGGAGGTGGCCGTTGTCGGCTCCGGCACCCGCATGGAGATCTTCAAGGAGGTGGGCCTGCCCTCGGCGGTGGCCGAGGCGTTCGCGCTGCCCGCCATGCGCGGCACCCACGGCATCGGCCACACCCGCATGGCCACCGAGAGCGCGGTCACGACCGCCGGCGCGCACCCCTTCTCCACCGGCACCGACCAGTGCCTGGTGCACAACGGCTCGCTCTCCAATCACAACGGCCTCAGGCGCGCGCTCGCCCACGAGGGCATGACCTTCGAGACCGAGAACGACAGCGAGGTGGCCGCCGGCTATCTCACCTGGCGCATGAAGCAGGGCGCTTCGCTGGGCGACGCGCTGGAGGCGGGCCTCAAGGACCTCGACGGCTTCTTCACCTTCGTGGTGGGCACCGAGAGCGGCTTCGGCGTGCTGCGCGATCCCATCGCCTGCAAGCCGGCCGTGATGGCCGAGACCGACCAGTATGTGGCGTTCGGCTCGGAATACCGCGCCCTCATCGGCCTGCCCGGCATCGACACGGCGCGGGTGTTCGAGCCCGAGCCCGCCACCGTCTATTTCTGGGAGCGCGCGCAATGAACGCCGTCATGCCCGACACCACGTTCGATCTCGGCACGACGCCGCTGCGCGAGCTGAATGCCGCGCTCCACAAGGCCAGCGCCGAGAGCAATGCCCGCCGCTGGCGGGTGCTGAATCCCAACGGCCGCCATGCGGTGGCGGTGGGCATCGCCGCGCCCCTCACGGTCGAGATCGAGGGCAATGTGGGCTATTACTGCGCCGGCATGAACGCCGAGGCGTCCATCATCATCCACGGCAATGCCGGCCAGGGCGTTGCCGAGAACATGATGAGCGGCTTCGTCCACGTGAAGGGCGACGCCAGCCAGTCCGCCGGCGCCACCGCCCATGGCGGCCTGCTGCTGATCGACGGCAACGCCTCCGCCCGCTGCGGCATCTCCATGAAGGGCATCGATATCGTCGTGAAGGGCTCGGTCGGCCACATGAGCGCGTTCATGGGCCAGTCCGGCGCGCTGATCGTGTTCGGCGACGCCGGTGAGGCGCTGGGCGACAGCCTCTATGAGGCGAAGCTGTTCGTGCGCGGCACGGTGAAGAGCCTCGGCGCCGACTGCATCGAGAAGGAGATGCGGGACGAGCACAAGGCGCTGCTGCACGACCGGCTGAGCGCCGCGGGCGTCGCCGGCAGCGTCGATATCTCGGAGTTCAAGCGCTACGGCTCGGCCCGCAAGCTCTACAACTTCCACGTGGACAACGTGGATGCCTATTGAGGCGGGAATCCCCCTCTCCCCCTTGTGGGAGAGGGATGGGGTGAGGGGTGTCGCGCCGCCCGCCCCCGCGGCGGCGGGATTTCGGCTCCGCCTCCCCCCCACCCCCTCTCCCGCGAGGGGAGAGGGGAGCCGGCGAGAGAAGGCCTTCAATTCAGTTCCGTTTTCCGGGTGAGGACCCCATGACCGCCCATTCCAACGTGCCCCGCACCCCGCCGCGCTTCTCGGCGACCTTCGATCCGGCGACGCTGGCGGAGATCCGCCGCGCGGCGGCGACCGGCATCTACGACATCCGCGGCGGCGGCACCAAGCGCAAGGTGCCCCACTTCGACGACTTGCTGTTCCTCGGCGCCTCCATGTCGCGCTACCCGCTGGAGGGCTACCGCGAGAAGTGCTCCACCGAGGTGGTGCTCGGCACCCGCTTCGCCAAGAAGCCGATCCACCTGAAGACGCCGGTGACCATCGCCGGCATGAGCTTCGGCGCGCTCTCGGCGCAGGCGAAGGAGGCGCTCGGGCGCGGCGCCACGCTGGTGGGCACCTCCACCACCACCGGCGACGGCGGCATGACGGCGGAGGAGCGCGCACAGTCGCAGACGCTGGTCTACCAGTATCTGCCCTCGCGCTACGGCATGAACCCGGTGGACCTGAGGAAGGCGGACGCCATCGAGATCGTCATCGGCCAGGGCGCCAAGCCCGGCGGCGGCGGCATGCTGCTTGGCCAGAAGATCTCCGACCGCGTCGCCAACATGCGCAACCTGCCGAAGGGCATCGACCAGCGCTCGGCCTGCCGCCATCCGGACTGGACCGGGCCGGACGACCTGGAGATCAAGATCGAGGAATTGCGCGAGATCACCGACTGGGAGAAGCCGATCTATGTGAAGGTCGGCGCCTCGCGGCCCTATTACGACGTGGCGCTGGCGGTGAAGTCGGGCGCCGACGTGGTGGTGCTCGACGGCATGCAGGGCGGCACCGCGGCGACGCAGGACGTGTTCATCGAGCAGGTGGGCCTGCCGATCCTCGCCGCCATCCGGCCGGCGGTGAAGGCGTTGCAGGACCTCGGCATGCACAGGAAGGTGCAGCTCATCGTCTCCGGCGGCATCCGCTCCGGGGCCGACATGGCGAAGGCGCTGGCGCTCGGCGCCGACGCGGTGGCCATCGGCACCGCGGCTTTGGTGGCGCTCGGCGACAACGATCCCCAGTGGGAGGAGGAATACCAGAAGCTCGGCACCACGGCCGGCGCCTATGACGACTGGCACGAGGGCCTCGACCCCGCCGGCATCACCACCCAGGACCCGGTGCTCGCCGCGCGGCTCGACCCGGTGAAGGCCGGCCGCCGGCTCGCCAACTTCCTGTCGGTGATGACGCTGGAGGCGCAGACCATCGCCCGCGCCTGCGGCAAGAGCCACCTGCACAATCTGGAGCCGGAGGACCTCGTCTCCCTGACCCTCGAGGCCGCCGCCATGGCTGGCGTGCCGCTTGCAGGAACGGGCATGGAGTTCCGGGCCAGACCGGCGGCTACTGAGCGCCGCCGCCGGCGCCGCGGCGCCGCCTCACATCCGC
>NZ_JBNFNU010000188.1:0-7944 GCF_057364445.1 Xanthobacter sp. BG11Y11_SDJG | reverse complement strand
CGCCGGCGCGGTCGCGCCGCTGCCGGGGGCACAGCCGGCGGGGGCTTGGCGAGGATGCCGGCGGCCAGCAGGTCGGCGAGGCAGGCATAGCCCCGGTCGCCCATATGGAAGCGGTCGAAGGCCATGATGCCGTCGAAGGCGCGCGGCGCCGCCTGGGCCCAGTGCTTCATGATGGCGTAGCGGTTGAGCAGCGCCGCCCCGCGGGCCGCTGCCGCCCGCTCCACCGCCGCCACGAAGGCCTCGTAGTGGCCGGGATTGAGAATGGCGCGGAAATACTGCTGGTCGATCACGATCGGCACCGCTTTTGCCGCCACGATGGCGTCGAGGCCCTTGGCGACCAGCGCCTCCAGGCCCGCCGGGGTGCCGCCGAACAGCACGTCGTTGGTGCCGACCTGCCAGATCACGATCTGCGGCGGCTCGGGCGCCGCCATGGCGGCTTCCAGCCGGCGCAGGGTGGTCGGCCCGGTCTCGCCCGAGACGCCGCCATTGGTGACGGTGACGGCGCGGGGCGCGAGGGCGGCGGAGAGGCGCGCGGCGAGCTGGGCGGGATAGGCGCGCGCGCTTGCCGAGGCGCCGAAGCCGGCGGTGCTGGAGGAGCCGATGGCGAGGATGCGCAGCGGCCCGCCGGCGCCGATGGCGCCCACCTCGCGCGGCAGCGCGAAGGGCGGGGCGTCGGCCGGAATCTCGAACGGGCAGAGCGCCTTGTGATGCTCCGACGCGAGCGCCGGCAGCGCCAGCGTGGCGACGGCGAAGGCACAGACCCATGACGGCAGGCGGGAGGCGGAGAAAAGGCCCATGATCGGACGGCTCGAAGCAGCCCGCCCGGCGACGGGGCGGCGTGATCCCATAATCACCAATGCCGGCGGCGGCCAAACGAATTCGCGCCGCGAACGGAAAATCAGGTCATTCTGAAGATTGGGAAATCTGGCGGGAGTGACGGGGCTCGAACCCGCGACCTCCGGCGTGACAGGCCGGCGCTCTAACCAACTGAGCTACACCCCCGAGCCGGCGTCCGCTGAGGCGGTGCGCCGGGGAGAGCGGCGTGGTAAGGCACCCCCCGCCCCAAGTCAAGCAAGCCCTGTGCATTTCCCGGCGGTTTTTGCCCACCGCCTGCGGCGCCGTGGGCGGCCTGCGCCGGGGCGGCACGAGGCGGGACGAGACGTCCCGCCAGGGTCGCGCGCAAGTCCGCCGCGAGTCCTGCCGAATCCCAGCCGATCCCGCCTGATCCCGTTCCGGTTCTTCCGGCGACGAAACGCGGCGCGGGTGGCGGGGGGTGTCGCAGCGGTCCGGGAGATGGGATGGGAAGGGATGGTGGGCGGTGACGGGCTCGAACCGCCGACCCTCTCGGTGTAAACGAGATGCTCTACCAACTGAGCTAACCGCCCGGCGTCCGCGCGGTTAAACCACCGCGCGGCCGGCCGGACAAGAGCGGCGCGACCCTCCCTTGTTCCGGAGCGGGCCCTCGCCCGCCCCGGCGTCCGCCTCAGGGCAGATAGCGCACCTTCGGCGGCAGGCCGCTGAGGCCCTCGCCGCCCTCGGCCGTGATCACGGTCGGATATTCCAGCCGCAGCCCGCCGACGCCGGGCACATAGAGGTGGGTGCCGAGCGCGATCACCATGCCCTCCTCGACCGTGTCGGCGCTCGACGGGTTCACGAACGGGCGGGTGCGGGCGCAGGTGCCGAGGCCGTGGCCGAACAGCGGCAGGCCGAGCGCGCCGAAGCCGTGGCGGGCGAACACCGCATGGCCTTCAAGGGCGCAGTCCTTCACCGCCCGCCCCGGCCGGAGCGCGGCGAGCATGGTGGCGGCCGCCTCCTCCCAGCAGGCGGCGATGGCGGCCTGCTCGGCCGTCGGCGTGCCGAGGAACACCGGCAGCGAGAGGTCCGAGAGATAGACCCCCACCATGGAATGCAAGTCGATCACCACGAACTGGTCGCGCCTTATCACCGCGTCGGTGGCCTGCTGGGTGACGCCGCGGGCATAGGCCGAGCGGTCGCCCGCGCCCACCTCGGTGCCGCCGGTGATGGCCCAGGCCCAGGAGGAGCCGGCATCGCGGATCGCCGCCTCCACCACGCCGGCCACGTGATTCTCGCTCACCCCCCTCGGCCACCGCCGCGACGCCGGCCTCGAAGCCCGCGGCGGCGACCACCGCCGCCTGCCGCAAGAGCGCGATCTCGGCGGGCGACTTGATGAGCATCAGGTCGTCGATCCAGTCGACGCCGTTCACCAGCTTTGCCTCGGGCAGCGCCGGCCGACGCGCGAGATATTCGCCGGCGGTGAGCATGCCGGGGGCCACCTGGGCGGCACCGGGATGCTCCAGGTCGACGCCCACCGGCAGGCCGGAGAGGCCGTGGCGCGCGAGGATCGCGGCCACCCCCTCCACCAGCGCCGAACCGGTGAAGTCGGTGACGGTCTGCGCGCAGCCCTCGGCGCGGGCGCGCTCGGCATCCATGGCCCAGTAGACCATCTCGCAATGGCCCTCGCGGGTCACCACCACGGCGCCGCGCCAGGGCATGAAGACGCCGCCGAGATAGTGCAGCGCACCGAGGCGGGTGCCCACATAGGCCCCCGCCCCTTCCGCCTTCACGCGCGCGGCGAGCGCGGCGACGCGGGCGGCGAATTCCGCCTTGGGGATCGACAGGGGAGCGGAATGGAAGGTCATGCCGCTCACTCCACCTGCGCGCCGGAGGCCTTCACCGCCACCGCCCAGAGCTTGGTCTGGTCGGCGATGAAGCTGCGGAAGGCGTCGGGCGTGGAGCCCACCGGCTCGGCGCCCTGGGCGATCAGCGTCTCGCGGATCTTCGGGTCCCTGAGCGCCTCGGCGACCGCCTTCGCGAGGGTGTCCACCACCGGGCGCGGCGTGCCCTTGGGGGCCACCACGCCGATCCAGCCGAACGCTTGGTAGCCCTTGAGCCCCTGCTCGGCGATGGTGGGCACGTCGGGGGCGATGGGCGAGCGGGTGGCGCCGGTGACGCCGAGCGCCTTAAGCTTGCCGGCCTTCACCAGCGGCATGGCGGTCATCAGCGAATCGAACATGATCTGCACGTGGCCGCCGGCGAGGTCGGTGAGCGCGGGGGCGCTGCCCTTGTAGGGCACGTGGGGCATGTCCACCTCGGCCTGGGAGCGGAACAGCTCGCCGGTGAGGTGCATGGAGGTGCCGCTGCCGCCGGAGGCGCGCAGCACCTTGCCGGGATTGGCCTTGGCATAGGCGATGAGCTCGGGGACCGTGCTCGGCGGGAAGTCCGCATTGGCCACCAGCACGAGGGGATACTGAACCAGCTGCGACACCGGCTCGAAGTCCGCGATCGGGTCGAACGGCATCTTCTTGTAGAGCGTCTGGTTGATGGCGTGGGTGCCGATGGTGGCCACCAGCAGCGTGTAGCCGTCCGGCTCGGCGCGGGCCACCTGGAGCGCCCCGGTATTGCCGCCGGCGCCGGGAACCGGCTCGACGATCACCGGCTGCTTCAGGCTCTCCGTCATCATGTCCGCCACCATCTTGGCGGTGATGAAGGTCGGCCCGCCGGTGGCGGCGGGCACCACCAGCTTGATCGGCCGGGTGGGGAAGCCGTCCGCCAAAGCGGCCGCCGGCAGCAGCGCCGCCAGCGCCAGAACAGGAACAAGACGCGTGAGAAACATGAGGACCCTCCCTTGATTTGTTCGTTAGACGAACATATGATCGCCATACGAACATTCTAACGGGAAAGGAAGCGGCTGTGAAGCAGCTCTGGTCCGCCGCCGACATCGCCTTATGGCCGAAGGGCGGCGACGGCTTCGTGGAGGCATTCGCCAAGGGGCTGGCGGTGATGTCGGCGTTCGAGGGCGCGGACGGCGGGCTCACCATGGCCCAGGCGGCCCAGCGCACCGGCCTGCCGCGGGCGGCGCGCGGCGCATGCTGCTGACGCTGGTGGCGCTCGGCCTCGCCCGCCAGGGCGCCGACGGGCGCTTCTCCCTCACGTCGCGGGTGCTGCGGCTCGGCTATTCCTATCTCTCGTCGCTCGATATCGCCGAGCGCGCGCGCCCGGTGGTGGAGGCGCTCTCCGCCGCCACCAACGAGACGGTGGCGGTCTCGGTGCTTGACGGCGCCGAGGTGACCTTCGTGGCGCGGGCGGACGTGGCCCGTATCCTGCGCAATCGGCTCTCGGTGGGCAGCCGCCTGCCGGCCTTCTGCACCTCCATGGGCCGGGTGCTGCTGACCCAGCCGGCGCCGGAGGCGCTCCGGGCGCTGCTCGAAGGCACGGAGCGGCCGGCCTATACCGGGCAGACGCTGACCGGCATCGACGACCTGATGGCGGAGATCGCGCGTGTGAAGGCGCAGGGCTGGGCGCTGGTGAGCGAGGAGTTGGAGCCGGGCGCCTGCGGCATCGCCGCGCCGATCCGCGACGCGGACGGCACCGTGGTCGCCGCCCTCAATCTCAGCACCAATCTGGCGCGCACCTCGCGCGCGGCGCTGGAGGGCGACCTGCTGGACAAGCTGCTGGCGGCCGCCGAGGGGCTGTCGGCGGCGGGAGGATAGGCGTCAGGGCGAGGGCCAAACGGCCTGCGTCGGGCGAGCCAGCGGACCATCGGCTGCGGAATGTGCGGGAGAGCGGCGCTGGCTCAATCCGGCGTTCAGGACGCCCTGCCCTTCAGAACTCTTGCCGGTGCCGCGTTGCGCGCCAGGAGCCCATCCGGGCGGCGCGCAACGCGTGCAACGTGCGTCAGATCATGCGACCTGACTGAGCGGCGTCTCAGCCGTTGACGGCTTCCTTGAGGCCCTTGCCGGGGGTGAACTTCGGCGCCTTCGACGCCTTGATCTTCACCGGCTTGCCGGTGCGCGGGTTGCGGCCTTCACGGGCGGCGCGCTTCACCACCGAGAAGCTGCCGAAACCGATCAGCTTGACTTCCTCGCCCTGCTTCAGCGCCTTGGCGATGATGTCGAAGGTGGCGTCCACCGCCGCAGCCGCGGCCGTCTTCGTCAGCTTGGCCTCTTCAGCCACCGCGGCGATCAGTTCGTTCTTGGTGGTCATCTGACCATTCCCTTCCGTTGAATACACTCGAATCGCGCGGGTTCGAGCCCTAGGCGATCGGCGCGAAGCTTCACGGAAAATGCGGCTTTTGCAAGCGTCATCGACGACAAACCCGCACCAGTGCACGATTTCCGCATGTGCGGGTGCGAAAGAAACGGGGCAGGCGCGTGGTGCGCGCCGCCCCGTCATAGGCCTTAACCCTTTGAAAATCGCTCAGTGAGCGACCACGCCGGGGGTCTCCTCATCGGCCACCGGGGTGTCGGGCGCGTTCACCGGCCGCTCCTCCCAGGTGATGGGCTCCGGACGGCGCACCAGGGCGTAGCCGAGCACCTCGTCCATGCGCGAGACCGGAATCACCTCCAGTGCGTTCTTCACGTTGGCGGGGATGTCCGCCAGGTCCTTGGCGTTCTCCTCGGGGATCAGCACCCGCTTGATGCCGCCCCTGAGGGCCGCGAGCAGCTTCTCCTTGAGGCCGCCGATGGGCAGCACCCTGCCGCGCAGCGTGATCTCGCCGGTCATCGCCACGTCGCGGCGCACCGGAATGCCGGTCATCACCGAGACGATGGCGGTGGCCATGGCGACGCCCGCCGACGGCCCGTCCTTCGGGGTCGCCCCCTCGGGAACGTGGACGTGGATGTCGCGCCGCTCGAACAGCGGCGGCTCGATGCCGAAGTCCACCGCCCGCGAGCGCACGTAGGACGCCGCCGCGGAGATGCTCTCCTTCATCACGTCGCGCAGGTTGCCGGTGACCGTCATCTTGCCCTTGCCGGGCATCATCAGGCCCTCGATGGTGAGCAGCTCGCCGCCCACCTCGGTCCAGGCGAGGCCGGTGACGACGCCCACCTGGTCCTCCATCTCCGCCTCGCCGTAGCGATAGCGGGGCACGCCGAGGAAATCCTCGAGGTTCTTGACCGTGATCTTGACCGTCTTCTTCTTGGAGATGACGAGTTCCTTCACCGCCTTGCGGGCGAGGGTGGAGATCTCGCGCTCCAGATTGCGCACCCCCGCCTCGCGGGTGTAGCGCCGGATCAGGGTCATCAGCGCCTCGTCGTCGATGGTCCACTCCTTCGGACCAAGGCCGTGCTTGGCGATGGCGTTGGGGATCAGGTGCTTGCGCGCGATCTCCGCCTTCTCGTCCTCGGTGTAGCCGGCGATGCGGATCACCTCCATGCGGTCCAGAAGGGCCGGCGGGATGTTCAGCGTGTTCGCCGTGGTCACGAACATCACGTTCGAGAGGTCGTAGTCGACCTCAAGATAGTGGTCGTTGAAGGTGTGGTTCTGCTCCGGGTCCAGCACCTCGAGCAGGGCCGAGGACGGATCGCCGCGGAAATCGGCGCCCATCTTGTCGATCTCGTCCAAAAGGAAGAGCGGGTTCGACTTCTTGGCCTTGCGCATGGACTGGATGACCTTGCCCGGCATGGAGCCGATATAGGTCCGCCGGTGGCCGCGAATCTCCGCCTCGTCGCGCACGCCGCCGAGCGCCACGCGCACGAACTCGCGTCCCGTCGCCTTGGCGATGGACTTGCCGAGCGAGGTCTTGCCGACGCCGGGCGGGCCGACCAGGCACAGGATCGGCCCGGTGAGCTTGTTGGCGCGGCTCTGCACGGCGAGATACTCGACGATGCGCTCCTTGACCTTGTCGAGGCCATAGTGATCCGTGTCGAGGATCTCCTGGGCAAAGGAGAGGTCCTTCTTGACCTTGCTCTTCACGCCCCACGGGATCGACAGCAGCCAGTCCAGATAGTTGCGCACCACGGTGGCCTCGGCCGACATGGGCGACATCTGGCGGAGCTTCTTCAGCTCGTGCGTCGCCTTCTCGCGCGCTTCCTTGGTGAGCTTGGTCCGCTTGATGCGGTCCTCCAGCTCCTGCAGGTCGTCGCGGCCTTCCTCGTCGCCCAGCTCCTTTTGGATCGCCTTCATCTGCTCGTTGAGGTAGTACTCGCGCTGGGTCTTCTCCATCTGCCGCTTGACGCGGGTGCGGATGCGCTTCTCCACCTGGAGCACGGAGATCTCGCTCTCCATCAGGCCGAGCACCTTCTCCAGCCGGTCGGCGACCTTCACGGTCTCCAGCACCGCCTGCTTCTCGGGAATCTTCACCGCGAGATGGGAGGCGATGGTGTCGGCGAGCTTGGAATGGTCGTCGATCTGGCCGACGACGCCCACCACCTCGGGCGACACCTTCTTGTTGAGCTTCACATAGTTCTCGAACTCGTTGACCACCGAGCGCGCGAGCGCCTCGGCCTCCACCGCATCGCCCTCCTCGTCGGACAGCGTGATCGCCTCCGCCTCGTAGAGGTCGGTGCGCTCGGTGTAGCGGGTCACCTGGGCGCGGCTGACGCCTTCCACCAGCACCTTCACGGTGCCGTCGGGCAGCTTCAGCAGCTGGAGCACGGTCGCGAGCGTGCCGACGCGGTAGATGGCATCGGCGGCCGGATCGTCATCCGAGGCGTTCTCCTGGGTGGCGAGCAGGATGTAGGTGTCGCCGCGCATCACCTCTTCCAGGGCGCGGATGGACTTCTCGCGGCCCACGAACAGGGGAACGATCATATGCGGGAAGACGACGATGTCCCGCAGGGGAAGCACCGGGAAGGTCTGAGACATTCCGGCAACGAGCGGGGGACGCGGCTTCGGGCTCGTCATAGGGCAATCCTTTCAGAGGCTGCACGCGCGAAAGCGCAAAACGGGGCGTCGCCGCGCGTGCACGCGGCCGGAGACGGGTTTCGATTTTCAATGCTGACGCGGCTTTGAGGGAGAACGCGTGGTCCGGCCCGCCTGCGCTGCAGGCCGGCCGGCGCGTGCTCCGGGCCGCTGGAGACACGATCTTCGAGCCCCGAGACCGGAACTTTCCAGACCAAGAATGGAGAGGCGACCGACCCATTTCAAGGGCATGCCGGAGGGCTCGCCGCCGGCGCCGGCGACCGCGCCGCGCGGGCGCGGGGG
>NZ_JBNFNU010000187.1:0-7952 GCF_057364445.1 Xanthobacter sp. BG11Y11_SDJG | reverse complement strand
CGCATCGGCCCGCGCGCAGCGTCCCGCACGTGCTGGAGCGGGCCGCTATAGGCCTGGAGCCCGCGCAGCACGAGGCCGGGGCGCGGCGGCCACCGCCCGCGCCACCGGCAGCAGGTCCTGGCCGCGAAGGCCCATGCGGTCGTCGCCGGCATCGATCTCCACCAGCACCTCGAAGGTCACGCCATGCGCGGTGGCGGCCTCGGACAGCAAGGCGACGTGCGCCGCATCGGCGGTGAGGGTCGTCACCCGCACCCGCCGGGCCAGAGCGGCAAGGCGGGCGAGCTTGGCCCTGCCGACGATGTGGTTGGAGACGAGCAGATCGGCGACCCCGCTCGGCAGCAAGGCTTCCGCCTCGGAAACCTTCTGGCAGCACAGGCCGACCGCGCCGGCGGCGAGTTGCCGGCGGGCGATCTCGACGCATTTGTGGGTCTTGGCATGGGGGCGGAGCGCGATGCCGGCCTGCCGGGCGAACGCCGCCATGGCGGCGATGTTGGCCTCAAGCGCATCGAGGTCCACCAGCAGCGCCGGGGTGTCGATGGCCGCCAGCGGATCGCCGGGCCGCGCGGGGAAGGACGCGCTCACTCGGCAGCCGCGGGCGCGTCCTCGCCGAGCGATTCGTGCACCATGCCGGACTTGTGCTTCAGGTGCTCCTTCAGCACCGCGGCGAGGCGCGCGCCGTCGCGCCGCTCCAGCGCCGCCATCATCTCCTCGTGGTCGCGCACCGCCTCGGCCCAGCGCTCGGGCGACTTCTTGGCGGTGAAGCGCACCGCATGGATGCGCACCAGCAGGGTCTGGTAGAGCTGGGTCAGTTCGGCATTGCCGGCGGCGGCGAAGAAGGCGTCGTGGATGGCGCGGTTGAGCTTCATGTAGGCGGCCGGGTCGCCCTCCCGGAAATGGCGCACCATCTCGTCATGCATGCGGCGGATCTCGGCGATGCCGGCGTCCGAGATGCGGGCGCAGGCGATCTCGCCGGCCAAAGCCTCCAGCGCCCCCATGATGGGGAAAAGCTGGTCCACCTCCTGCGGCGTGATTCGCGCGACCGAAGCCCCGCGATTGGGCGAGAGCACCACGAGGCCGGACGAGGCCAGCACCTTCAAGGCTTCGCGCAGCGGCGTGCGGGAGACGCCGAAGCGCGCGCACAGCGCCTGCTCGTTGATCTTGTCGCCGGCGCGCAGCTCGCCGCGCAGCAGCATGCCGTGGAGCAGGTCGACGAGTTCGTCGTGCAGGCTGCGCCGTGAGATCAATCCCGCTTCGGACACGGTCGAACGCTCCACCGGGCGGCGGCGCCCGTGCGCCGGTTCCTTCGCCCGGACGAATTATGAATGCATCCGGGGGCGCTGTTCAATCCTGGAAGCCGGCGACGGTTGACGGCAGTCGCCGGCGCCCCTCCCGCCGGGGAGAGGGGCGCCGTGCGGTCAGACCACCGAGAGCTTCACGTCGATATTGCCGCGGGTGGCGTTGGAGTAAGGGCACACCTGGTGCGCCTTCTCCACCAGCGCCTGGGCGGCCTCCCGCTCGACGCCGGGCAGGCTCACGGCGAGCGCGATCTCAAGGCCGAAGCCGCCTTCCGAGCGCGGGCCGATGCCCACGGTGGCCGTGACGGTGGTGTCCGCCGGCACCTTGGCGGTGCCGCCCTGCGAGGCCACGAACTGCATGGCGCTGAGGAAGCAGGCGGAATATCCGGCGGCGAACAGCTGCTCGGGATTGACGCCCTGCGCGCCGTTGCCGCCCAGCTCCTTGGGGCGCGCCAGCTTCAGGTCGAGCGCGCCGTCGAGCGTGGCGGTGCGGCCTTCCCGGCCGCCATTGGCGCGGGCGGACGTGGAATAGAGGACATTGACGGACATGAGAGGTCTCCTGGCTTGGGGCGCCCTCGGTTAATTAATCGAGAGCGATTTAATCGTGTACGATCTTTATCGCCGAGACCGGGATAGATGTCAATGCTTGCGATTATATCGATGCGATAATTATTTTGGATCGTCGCGGCCGTCCCGCTCCTCTATGCCGCCTTCGCCATCCCGGCGGGCGCACAGGATTCCGCCATGTCACCCCCGTCACGGCCCCCTGCCCCGGAGACGCCCACCGCGATCCCCCCGCTGGACGAGTTCCTGTGCTTTGCGATCTATGCCGCCGGGCACGCCATGACGCGGTTCTACAAGCCGCTGCTCGACCCGCTCGGCCTGACCTATCCGCAATATCTCGCCATGGTGGCCCTGTGGGAAAAGGACGAGCGCACCGTGGGGGCGCTTGGCGATGCGCTCGGCCTCGAATCGAGTACCTTGACGCCGCTGCTGAAGCGGCTGGAAGCCATGGGCCATGTGGTGCGCACCCGCGATCCAAAGGACGAGCGCGTGGTGCGCGTGCGCCTCACCGACCAGGGCCGGGCGCTGCGGGATCAGGCCGCTTCGGTGCCCGGCTGCCTGTTCGCCGCCTCCGGCCTCTCCTGGGAGAAGGTGGTGGGGCTGCGGAAGGATCTCGTCGACCTGCGCCGCGCACTGGAGCAGGACGGGCGCAGCGCCGGCTGACATTAGGCGCCCCCTGAACCGCCCTTGACGCCGCGCGGCGCGTCGGGCCATGGATCGGGTGTTCCGTATCCGGTCGACCAGAGGAATGCGATGCTCGACGGCGCCATCGATCCCGGCCTCGCCGGCCGCCTCTCCTTCACGCCCGACGTGCCGCGGTCCAAGCCGGCGCTGCCGCCCGGTCGGAACGACCTGGGCCTGTTCGCCGAACGCGACGCGCTGCTGGTGGTGCCGGAGGGGATCGATCCCGAGGTGCCCACGCCTCTGATGGTGCTGTTCCACGGCGGCGGCGGCAGCGCGCAGAAGATCCTGCCGATGATGGAGCAGCACGCGCTGTCCCGCGGCTTCCTGCTGCTGGTGCCGCAATCGCTGTTTCCCACCTGGGACATCGTCATCGCCGGCAACGGGCCGGACCGCGAGCGCCTCGACCAGGCGCTGGCCGAGGCGGCCGCCCGCTTCCGGATCGATCCCGCGCGCATCGCCTTTGCCGGCCATTCGGACGGCGGCAGCTATGCGCTCTCGCTCGGCCTCACCAACGGGCGGTTCGTCACCCACGTCATCGTCTCGTCGGCGGGCTTCATGTCGGTGCACCTGCAGGAGGGGGCGCCGCGGGTCTTCCTCTCGCACGGCATCGAGGACACGCAGATCCCCATCGACCGGAGCGGGCGCGCCCATGCGCGCCTGCTGAAGGGCGCGGGCTACGACCTGACCTACATGGAGTATCACGGCCCCCACGCCTGGCAGCCGCCGGTGGCGGCGCTCTCCGTGGGGTTCTTCCTGGACGATGCGCCGGCCTAGGCAGCGGCAAAGTCGGCGGCGGCCAAGTCGGCAGCAACAAAGTTGGCAGCAACAAATTGCGCGGCGGCGGTGGCTGCGGCGGCATCCGTGACCGCAGCCGAAGCACACGCCGGACGCACCGGCCCGAGGATCAGTCCTCTCAGGCGCGTCCGGCGTGCGCCGACCTGGGCAGCACCGGGCGATCCGCCAGCCCCGCACGGGACCGGCGTGAACGCCCGATCGATACCCGATGTTGAGAGAGTCAGTGGACCGTTGCGGCGGTGCGCGTGATCTGGTCCTTCAGTACCAGCTTCTTGCGCTTCAATTCCGCCAGTCGGAGCGGATCGGAGCCCGGATGGGCGAGCTCGCGGTTGATTTCCTGCTGGATGGCCGCGTGACGACGCTTGAGTTCGTCAAGGTGCGACTGGATGGACATGAAGTGCCTCTCCTTGTCTGCAACGCGAAGACTCAAAGACTGTCACGGAGATGGCAAAGAGTCGAACCCATTTCGCGCCTGATCGCGAAAATCTCATCGGCCGGCTTGGCCGGCGGTAGCCGACGCGCGCGGGCGGTAGCGACGGGCCGGAGCGTCAGGAAGCGTTTCTTACTTGAACCTTACTTGGCCGAGGGCGGCCCGTTGCCAGGCGCCTTCGGCGCCGTTCGGGAGGCTGCGGCAGGGTGCGCGACGCGGGCCGCAAACGGAGACCCCACCGCCGTCCGCGCGGCCTCGCGTGGATGCCTGGAGCAAGCCCGGGCATGACGGCTGTGAGGATGGCCGCCGTAGGGATGCATGGTTGGCGTGGGCAGGCTCGGCCGGCCCTCCCCCCTTCGTTCCCGCCGCTCGGCCCCTCCTCGCCGCCTAGTGCCCCTCCCATTCCGCCTTGCGCTTCTGGGTGAAGGCCTTCACCCCGGCCTTGAAGTCGGCGCTGCCATAGACCGCGCGCACCAGGTCCTCGTCGCGCGGGGTGAGGTCGGTGCGCAGGCGCAACAAGGCCGCCTTGGTGGCGGCCATGGTCAGCGGCGCGTGGCTCTTCAGCGCCGCGCACATCACCCGCACCTTGGCGTTCAGCTCCTCCGGCGGCACCACGGCGGCGAGATAGCCGGTGGGGGCGATCTCCTCGGCGGTGGGCATCTCGGCGAGCAGCAGCATGCGCTTCACCCAGGCCTCGCCCAGATTGGCGGTCAGCCGTGCGAGGTTCGACGCCGACAGGCAGTTGCCCAGCGTCGCGGCGACCGGCACGCCGAAGCGCGTGCCCGACGCCGCCACCCTGAGATCGCAGGCATTGGCGATGGCCATGCCGCCGCCGGCCGCCACGCCCTCCACCACCGCCAGCGTGGGGACGGACAGCTGCTCGATGCCGGCGATGAAGCGCTCGACCTTCTTCTCGTAGGCGATGCCGTCCTCGCCCGAGGCGAAGGCGTCGAACTGGGTGATGTCGGTGCCGGCCACGAACGCCTTGCCGCCGGCGCCGCGCAGGATGCAGACGCGCACGCTGGGATCGGCGGCGATGGTGGCGCACGCCTCGGCCAGTTCCTCATACATGTGCCAGGTCATGGCGTTGCGGGCGGCGGGGCGGTCGAAGGTGATGCGGGCGATGCCATCGGCGATGGCAAGGCGGGTCGAGCCTTCGGCGCGGGCCGGGGCCGCGCCGCTCATGGCGCCTCCGGCGCGAACGCGCCGGCCTCCTCCAGCGCCGCGAGCGCCGCCGCGTCGAGCCCGGCCTCGGCCAGGACTTCGCGCGTGTGCTCGCCGAGCAGCGGCGGATGCCGCCGCACCTGCTGGGGGGTGCCGGTGAGCTTCACCGGAAAGCCGATATTGGGCACCGTGCCCTCGACCGGGTGATCGATCTCCATGCGCATCCCCCTGTGCCGCCCGTGCTCGCTGTCGAAGGCTTCAGGGTATGTGTGCATGGCGCCCGCGGGAAGACCCATGGCGAGCAATTCCCCAACCCATTCCTCAGAGTTGCGGGTGACGAAGGTCTCCTCCAGCGCGGCGATCAGCGCCTCGCGGTTCTTCAGGCGCGCCGGATTGTCGGCAAAGCGCGGGTCGGCGAGCAGTTCCGGGCGGCCGATGGCCTCGCACAGCCGGGTCCACAGGCGCTGGTTGGTGGCGCCCATGACGAACCAGCCGTCCTTGGAGCGCACCGCCTGATAGGGCGCACTCATCTTGTTGGAGGTGCCCACCGGCCCCGGAACCACGCCGGTGCCCCAGTATTCGCAAACGTCCCAGATGGAGAAAGCGAGCGCGGCGTCGAACAGGCTGGCGTCGATGAACTGGCCGAGCCCGCTGCGCTGGCGGCCGATATAGGCCGAGAGGATGGCATAGGTGGCGAACAGAGCGCAGCCGATGTCGGCCACCGGCACGCCCGCCTTCACCGGCGGCATGCCCGGATGGCCGGTGACGCTCATGACGCCGGACATGGCCTGCGCCATCAGGTCGAAGCCCGGCCGCTGCGCCCAGGGCCCGGTCTGGCCGAAGCCGGAGATGGAGGCATAGACCAGCTGCGGGTTGCGCGCGGCGAGCGTCTCGTAGTCGATGCCGAGCTTGCGCGTCACGCCCGGCCGGTAGTTCTCCACCAGGATGTCGGCGCCGTCGGCGAGCGCATAGAAGGCGTCGCGCCCGGCCTGGGTCTTCAGGTTCAGCGCCACCGAGCGCTTGTTGCGGTTCATGTTGAGGAAGCCGAGGCTGTCCGCGCCCTTCAGCTTGAAGCCCATGGCGCCGCGGGTCTGGTCGCCCGCGCCCGGCGGCTCGATCTTGATGACGTCGGCGCCGAGGTCGCCGAGCAGCATGGCGCAGACCGGCCCCGCCATCACCTGGCTCACGTCGAGGACGCGCACCCCTTCGAGGGGCAGCGGGCGGGCGGGCTCGGGGATCTTGGTCATGGGCTCTGTCCGCAGAAGGGAAGAAAAGGTGATCGCGCAGGCGGCGAGGGCGCCCGGCGCGTGGGGTGTGGCGCTCTCGGCCATCGATCTCGGCCAAGGCATGAAGCAGGTGACGCGGCAGGTGGCCGCCGAGACGCTGGGCGTGCCCATCGAGGACGTCTATGTGGACACCGCTGACAGCGACACCGGCCCCCACGACATGGGCTCGTTCGCCTCGCGCGGCACCCACCGCATGGGCAATGCCGTGATCGCCGCCGCCCGCGAGGCGCGTGGCGTGCTGCTGGAGGCGGCGGCCGAGGAACTGGAGGTGAATGCCGCCGACCTCGTCACCGACGGACGTGGCAACATCCATGTGCGCGGCGCGCCCTCGCGCAGCATCACGGTGAAGGCCACCGCCCTCGCCGCCCAGTTCAAGCAGGGCCGCACCATCGCAGGGCGCGGCATCTTCCTCATCCCGCTCTCGGCGGTGGATGCCGAGACCGGCGAGATGAACCCCAACACCGCCTTCGCCCATGCCTGCCTGGTGGCCGACGTGACGGTGGACGACGAGACCGGCGAGGTGACGGTGCTGCGCATGACCAGCGCCTACGAGCTCGGCCGCGTCATCAATCCGCGCATGGTGGAGCAGCAATTGGTGGGCGGCGCCTGGATGGGCATCAGCCATGCCCTCTACGAGACGCCCGAGCCCTATTATCCCGACCCGGAGCACGGCCCGCGCGACTTCAACGAATACCTCATGCCCGGCCCCGGCGACATCGCGCCCTACCACGTCACGGTGCTGGAGCGCCCGGCGCCGGACGGTCCGTTCGGCGGCAAGGGGCCGGGCGAGATGTGCGCCAATCCGGTGCTGCCGGCCATCGCCAACGCCATCTACAACGCCGTCGGCGTGCGGGTGGACGAGCTGCCGCTGACGCCGGAGAAGATCCTGCGCGGCATCAAGGCCAATGGCGGCGTGCGCCCCAGCCGCGCCGCGGCGGCCCGGCGAACTGGCGCTGACCCATGGCCCTGCGCACCAATGTCGCCGGCATCGTCAGCCCCGAGGCGCTCGCGGACGCCCTGCGCGCCGCGATGTATCTCGCGGACGACGGCATCGCCACAGCCGGCTATCTGAGCCTCGCGCTCGGCAAGCCGCTGCTGCTGGAAGGCGCGCCGGGCGTGGGCAAGACCGAGGCGGCGAAAGCCCTCGCCGGCATATTGGGGCGCCAGCTCATCCGCCTGCAATGCTTCGAGGGCATCGACGCGGCGGCCGCCCTCTACGAATGGAACTATCCGCGCCAGATGCTGGCCATCCGCCAGGCGCGGGAGGGCGAAAGCATCGACATCTACCGCGACGACTTCCTCATCGAGCGGCCCATGCTCGCGGCCCTGCGGCGGCCGGAATCCACCGTCCTCCTCATCGACGAGATCGACCGGTCCGACCACGAGTTCGAGGCGTTCCTGCTGGAATTCCTCTCCGACTTCTCGATCTCGATCCCCGAGCGCGGCACGCTGCGCGCCGCCGAGCGGCCGGTGGTGGTGCTCACCTCGAACCGCACCCGCGAGCTGCACGAGGCGCTCCGGCGGCGCTGCGTCTACCACTACATCGCCTATCCCGAGCCGGAGCGGGAGGCGCAGATCATCATGATGCGCTCCTCCGCCGTGGCGGAAGGCACCGCGCGGGCGGTGGTGCATGCGGTGGGCCTGCTGCGGCAGGAACCGCTGGCCAAGCCCCCCGGCGTCGCCGAGGCGGTGGACTGGGCCGAGGCGGCGACCGCCCTCGCCGGCACCGGCGCG
>NZ_JBNFNU010000186.1:0-8028 GCF_057364445.1 Xanthobacter sp. BG11Y11_SDJG | reverse complement strand
GCCCAGAAAGCGCCCGCACCACGCCCGCCACCTCGACCGGCGCGCCGCCTCCTGGGTGGTGCGCGGCCTGCCGGACGACGCGCCGCTGCCGCTGTTCGCCGCGGCGGACGCGCGCGAGACCGGGGCCGAGGCGGCGGCGGCGCTGCCCGCCATGTCGCTCGGTGAGCATGTGGTGGAGGACTATCGCAGCGCCCGCCTGTCGCTGAAGGCCCATCCCATGGCGCTGCTGCGCCCGCTCTACGACCGCGACAAGGTGCTGACCTGCGCGGCCACCTCGGCGCTGCGCGACGGCGCCTTCGCGCGCACCGCCGGCGTGGTGCTGGTGCGCCAGCGGCCGGGCAACGGCAAGGCGATCTTCATCACGCTGGAGGACGAGACCGGCGTCACCAACGTGGTGCTGTGGGCGCGCACCTTCGAGCGCTTCCGCCGCGAGGTGATGGGCGCGCGGCTGCTGCTGGTGGAGGGCCTGGTGCAGAAGAGCGAGGAAGGCGTGGTCCATCTCATGGCGCGCCGCCTCACCGACCGCAGCGCCGACCTCGGCCATCTCGGCGCGCCGCGCCCGCCGGTGATCGAGCCCGCGCGCGCCGACGAGTTCCGCCGCCCGCAATATCCCCGCGCCCGCCATCCGCGCGAGGTGCGCGTCCTGCCCAAGTCGCGGGACTTCCACTGACGCCGACGGCGCCGCGCCGAGGCCGTGTCAGTCCGCCGCGACCGCGAAGCGCCGCGCCATGGCCTTGCGGCTCACCTTGCCGTTGGCCGTGCGCTCGATCTGGTCGACCACCACCACCCGGCGCGGGCACTTATAGGCGGCGAGGTGCCGCCCGCAATAAGCGAGCACCGCCGCCTCAATGAGCGCGGCGCCGGGGCGCGGCACCACGAAGGCGGTGATGACGCTTACGTCCGCGCGCACCCGCGTCTCGGCCACCGCCACCTCCAGCACGCCGGGGCAGTCGGCGAGCGCGGTCTCCACCTCCAGCGGCGAGACGCGGTAGCCGAGCGCGTTCATCACGTCGTCGTTGCGGCCGTGGAACCAGAGCCAGCCGTCGGCGTCGAAGGCCGCAAGGTCGCCGCCCACGAACCAGTCGCCGCGCATCACCGCCGCCTCCTCCTCCGGCCGCGCCAGTAGCCGAGCATGAGGCCGGGGTCGGAGCGGTGCACGGCGAGCAGACCGGTCTCTCCCGCCGGCAGCGGATCGGTGCCGCCCTCCACCGGCAGCACGCTGACGCGCCGACCGCGCTGCCGGGCGCCCCGGCGAGCCAAGGCGGATCGGCGCGCCGGGGCGCGAGGAGATGAAAGTCGAGATTTCGCTCATGCCAAGCGATTCATAGATCCAGGTGCCGGTGGCCGCGTGCCACTCTTCGATCAGGCGCGGGGCCAGCGCCTCCCCCGCCGCCACGGCGTGGCGCAGGCGCGACAGGTCGAAGCGGGCGATGTCGCAGGCCTTCAGGACCTGCCGGAACACGGTCGGCACCGCGGCGAAGATGGTGGCGCCGTAGGCCTCGATCAGGCGCGGCCACACGGCGGGGTCGCGCGGGCCGTTATAGAGCACCGCCGTCGCCCCCTGCGCCCACGGGTCGGTGAGGCCGACGCCGAGCGTGTAGGTCCAGTTCACCGCGCCCGCATGCAGCAGCACGTCCGCCTCGGTGAGGCCGAGCCAGTCGGCATACATGGGCCGGCGGCCGAGGATGGCGCGCTGGGCGTGCAGCACGCCCTTGGGCCGGCTGGTGGTGCCGGAGGTGTAGACGAGGTAGGCCGGATCGTCCGCTTGCGTCGGCGCGAAGTCGGCCGCGGGCGGGGCGGCAGCGAGCGCCGCCATCGCGTCCGGGTCGAGGATGCGCAGATGGGCAAGGCCGGCGCGCTCGGCGAGGTGGTCCGGCCCGAGTACCACGGCGGCCGCGCCGGAATCGTCCGCGAGCGCGCGCACCTCCTCCAGCGTGAGCTGGGACGAGGTGGGCTGCGCCACGAAGCCGGCCGCGATGGCGGCGAGAAAGGCGATGACGAAGCCCGCATCGTTGCCGGCGCGGATCAGGATGCGCGCGCCCGGCTCCAGCCCAAGGCCGGCGAAGCCGGCTGCGAGGCGGCGTACCTTCCCGTCGAGATCGCCATAGGTCCAGCGCTCGGCGCCGTCCGCCCCCACCAGGATGAGTGCCGTCTTGCCCGGCGCCCGGGCCGCATGCGCGAGGCAGTGTCCGGCGAGGTTGAAGCGGGCCGAAGGGTCGATGCCGTGCGGGGCGGGGGCATCGGACGAAAGCGGGGAGGGGGCCATGGTCGCGGTTCGGGCGGTCTCGGATCGGGAAAAGGCAGCTTAGGCGAGTTGGCGCCATCGGCACCAGCCGCGGCGGACACGTCCAAGAATGGCGCGCACGCATGGCGCGGGCTGCCTTGGCGCCGGGCTGCGCCCGCCACATGGCTCGGCTGCCGGCCACCCGCGCCAGGGCGTTGTTCCGGCGCACGTTTCGGCCTATTTCGGACGGTTCGCGCCCGGTTGCGCCGCGCGAAAGCCGAGAGCCCGCCCGTGACGCATCCCCCAGCCGAGCTGTCCCACGCCGACGTGCGCCGCATCATCCTCGGCATCATGCTGGCGATGTTCCTCGGCGCGCTCGACCAGACCATCGTCGCCACCGCGCTGCCCACCATCGGCGCCGAGTTCGGCGATTTCGCCAACCTGCCCTGGGTGGTGACGTCCTATCTTCTGGCCGCAACCGTGGCGACGCCGCTGTACGGCAAGCTCTCCGACATCCGCGGCCGGCGCGTGATGCTGCTGATCTCGGTGGCGGTGTTCTCGCTCGCGTCGGTGGCCTGCGCGCTGGCGCCGAACCTGCTCTTCCTGATCGTCGCCCGGGCGGTGCAGGGGCTCGGCGGCGGCGGGCTGATCTCGCTCGCCCAGACCATCATCGCCGACGTGGTGGCGCCGCGCGAGCGGCCGCGCTACCAAGCGCAGATCGCCGCCGTGTTCGCCGCCGCCAGCATCCTCGGGCCGTCATGGGCGGCCTGTTCGCCCAGCATCTGCACTGGACGCTGATCTTCTGGATCAACCTGCCCATGGGCGCGGCCGCCTATCTCATGACCGACCGCACGCTGCGCCGCCTGCCGCGCCACGACCGCCGCCACGATCTCGATGCGCCCGGGGCGGCCCTCATGGGCCTGTCGGCGCTGGTCCTGCTGCTGGCGCTCAACTGGGGCGGCGTGCGCCTGCCCTGGGGCTCGCCGGAGATAGTCGGCATGCTCGCCGCCAGCCTCGCGCTGGGCCTGCTCTTCATGTGGCGCATCCGCACCGCGCGCGAACCCTTCATCTCGCTCGACATGCTCACCGACCCGGTGGTGGGGCGCGCCGTTCCCGCGGCGTTCGCGGCGGCGGGCACGATGGTCGGCCTCTCCATCTTCGTGCCGCTCTATTTCGAGACCGTGCGCGGGCTCAGCGCCAGCCAGTCGGGTCTGGCCCTGATCCCGCTCATGGGCGGCATCGTCTGCGGCGCGGTGATGTCGGGCCGGCTTCTGGCGCGCCTCACCCACTACAAGCGGCCGGGCATGATCGGCTGCGCGTCCTCCGCGCTGCTGCTCGCCGCCTTCGCGCTCGCGCCCGGGAGCCTGCCGCTGCCGGCGCTGGTGGCGGGGCTCGCCGTGGTCGGGGTCGGCATCGGCACGGTGCTGCCCATGACCACCATCGCCATCCAGAACGCGGTCACGCCGCACCGCATGGGCACCGCCACGGGGCTGATGAACTTCTCCCGCCAGCTCGGCGGGGCGATGGTGGTGGCGGTGCTGGGCGCGGTGCTGCTGGGTTTTGCCGGCCGCACCTCCGGCCACGACATGGAAGAGTTGGCGCGCCACGCGGCGCCCGAGGCGCTGGCCGGCGGCTTCTCTTATGTGTTCGCCACCGCCGCGCTGGTGCTCGCCATGGGCTTCGGCTTCCTCGTCGCCATGGCCGAGCGCCCGCTGCGGTCCAGTGTGCGCGCCGCCGCCGAGGAGGCCGCCGGCATCGCCGAATAGGGCGTCGCGGCGGCGCGCCCGCGGCCGCCGCGCGGGTTGCCTTACTCTGCCGCTTACTCTGCCGCTTACTCTGCCGCTTTCTTGGCCGCCGGCTTCTTCGCGGGGGCCTTCTTCGCCGCCGGCTTCTTGGTGGAAGCCTTCTTGGCCGGCGCCTTCTTCGGCGCGTCGTCGGCGGACTTGGCCGGCGCCTTGCGGCCGCGGGCGGGCTTCGACGGGCTCGACGCGGCCTTGGCGTCGATGATGGTCACCGCCTCGGCGAGCGTCAGCGCCTCCGGGTCCACCGACTTCGGCAGCGTGGCGTTGACCTTGCCGTGGTTGACGTAGGGCCCGAACCGCCCGGCGCGCACGGTGATCGGTCCGCCATGAACCGGATGGTCGCCCAAGGTGCGGCCCGCCGGCGTGCCGCCGCGCCCGCCTCGGCCCTTGGACTGCTTCTCGGCGATCAAAGTCACCGCCCGGTTGAGGCCGATGGCGAGGATGTCGTCGCCGTCCTCGATATTGGCGTAGGTGCGCCCGTGCTGGACATAGGGCCCGTAGCGGCCGATGCCGGCGAGGATCGGCTCGCCGTCCTCGGGATGGCGGCCCACCTCGCGCGGCAAAGCGAGCAGCTTCAGCGCGGTCTCCAGGTCCACGTCGGCGGGGGCGAGGCCCTTGGGCAAAGAGGAGCGCTTCGGCTTCTCCCCGTCCTTGCCTTCGCCGAGCTGGAGATAGGTGCCGAAGCGGCCGGTGCGAACCGTTACCTCTTCGCCGCTCTCCGGGTCGAGGCCGATGACCCTCTTGCCGTCGCCCTCGGGGGCGGCGTCGCCGGTGAGCGGGCGGGTGTGGCGGCAGTCGGGATAGTTGGAGCAGCCGATGAAGGCGCCGAACTTGCCCATCTTCAGCGACAGCCGCCCGGTGCCGCAGGTGGGGCACAGACGCGGATCGGTGCCGTCTTCCCGCGGCGGGAAGATGTGGGCGGTGAGCATCTCGTCCAGCGCATCGAGCACCTGGGAGACGCGCAGGTCCCTGGTGGCCTCCACGGCGGCGTGGAAGTCCTGCCAGAAGGCGCGCAGCACCTCCTTCCAGTCGATCTCGGCGGCGGAGACCTCGTCGAGCTTCTCCTCCAGATCGGCGGTGAAGTCGTATTCCACGTAGCGCTTGAAGAAGCTCTCCAGGAAGGCGGTGACGAGCCGGCCCTTGTCCTCCGGCACGAGGCGCTTCTTCTCGAGCTTGACGTATTCGCGGTCGCGCAGCACGGCGAGCACGGCCGCGTAGGTGGAGGGACGGCCGATGCCGAGCTCCTCCATGCGCTTGACGAGCGAGGCCTCCGAATAGCGCGGCGGCGGCTCGGTGAAGTGCTGGGTGGTGGTGATCTCGCGCCGGTCGAGACCCTCGCCCGCGCTCATGGCGGGCAGGCGGCGGCTCTCCTCGTCCTCGTCCTCGTCGTCCTTGCCCTCGCGATAGAGGGTGAGGAAGCCGTCGAACTTCACCACCGTGCCGGTGGCGGTGAGGTCGAGCACGCGCCCGCCGGCCTTCGCCTCGATGTCGGCGGTGGTGCGCTCCAGCTCGGCCGATTCCATCTGGCTCGCCACCGTGCGGGTCCAGATCAGCTCGTAGAGCTTGGCCTGCTCGCCGTCGAGGTGGCGCGCCGCCTCGCGCGGATGGCGCGCGGGATCGGTCGGGCGGATGGCCTCGTGGGCTTCCTGGGCGTTCTTGGCCTTGGTGGTGTACTTGCGCGGCACGCCGGGCAGGTATTTCGGGCCGAACTGCTTGGCGATGGCGTTGCGCGTCGCCGCCACCGCCTCGGGCGCCATGTCGACGCCGTCGGTGCGCATATAGGTGATGAGGCCGACCGTCTCGCCGCCCACGTCGACGCCCTCATAAAGGCGCTGGGCGATCTGCATGGTGCGCGCCGGGGCGAGGCCGAGCTTGCGGCTTGCCTCCTGCTGCAGGGTGGAGGTGGTGAAGGGCGGCTGCGGGTGGCGCCGCACCGGCTTCGCCTCCACCGAGCGCACGCGGAAATCGGCAGCGTCCAGCGCGGCGCGGAAGGCCTTCGCCTCCTCGGCCGTGCCCACCGAGAGGCGGGTGATCTTCTTGCCGTCGGCGCCGGACAGGCGCGCCTCGAACTCCTCCTTGCGGGGGGTGGCGAGGCGGGCGGTGATGGACCAGTATTCCCGGGCGACGAAGGTCTCGATCTCGCGCTCGCGCTCGCAGACGAGGCGCAGCGCCACCGACTGCACGCGCCCCGCCGAGCGGGCGCCGGGCAGCTTGCGCCACAGCACCGGCGAGAGCGTGAAGCCGACGAGATAATCGAGGGCGCGGCGGGCGAGATAGGCGTCCACCAGCGCCACGTCGATGGCGCGCGGCGCCTTCATGGCCTCCAGCACCGCCTGCTTGGTGATGGCGTTGAACACCACGCGCTCGACCTTCTGGTCCTTGAGCGCCTTTTTGTGCCGCAGCACCTCCAGCACGTGCCAGGAGATCGCCTCGCCCTCGCGGTCCGGGTCGGTGGCGAGGATCAGGGCGTCGGCCCCTTTGACCGCACTGGCGATCTCGTTGAGCCGCTTCTGCGCCTTGGGATCCACCTCCCAGAGCATGCGGAAGTCCTGGTCCGGATCGACCGAGCCGTCCTTGGAGGGAAGGTCGCGCACGTGGCCGTAGGACGCGATGACCTCGTAGCCGGGGCCGAGATATTTGTTGATCGTCTTCGCTTTGGCCGGCGATTCGACGATGACGACCTGCATGGGTGTCCCGTGTCTTTCCATGAGCCCGGGAGCCAAGAACGATGCGCCGCGACGGCCCTTCCAGGCCCGCGCCGATCATCTCTCCCGCCCCCGCTTTGCCCCGCCGCGACCGGCCATGGGCGGGCCGCTGGCACGGCCGCCCCCGTGCGGCGGCCGCGAGCGGAGGTGGCCGCAACATGGGCAGCCGAGCGCCGTGTGTCAAATCGCCCGCCATCGGGGGCGATCCAGGGCCGAGACAGGCGACATACAACCCTAGGTAAGTTTATTGTTTCGTATTCCCTTTATGAGAGTGAAAGGCGTTCCCCTACCTCGCGACTCCCAGGATCGATTCATGGTGGACTTTCCGTCCTCTCAGGGTGGGCCTGCCACGCAGGAGGTGGCGGCCTATGTGGAATCGCTCGCCACCGAGCTGGCGCGCCTCGCGCGCAGCCACAACCTGCCCACTTTGGCCTATCTCCTGGATATGGCGCGCCTGGAGGCGCGCAACGTGGTGCTTTCCCAGGCCCCGGACGAACCGGCCGGCGGCCGCCGCACCTGAAGCCGCCCGATCCGGCGAAACACCGTGCGCCGGTCCGGGAGGCGGGCCTATCTGAGCGCCACGCGCCCCGGGGCCGGGCCGATCGAGCCGCCCGGCGAGTTCAAGCTCGAGGAGCACGATCTGCACTTCGGCGGCGCTCGCGCCCGACAGGCGGATCAGTTCGTCGACCGCGGCGGGCATCGGCGAGAGCAGCTCCAGGATGCGGGGCGCGCACGTCCTCCCCCGGGGCGCCGGCGGCGGTGCGGGCTGGCGCGGCGCCGCGAGGTCGTTGGAGGCGTCGGGCAGCCGTCCGATCATGGGCGCGAGCACGCTCTGACGTCCGCAGCCTCGGTGACGAGGTCGCACCCTGTTTCAGCAGCCGGTTGGTGCCGCCGGCGCGGGGGTCGAGCGGCGAGCCGGGCACGGCGAACACCTCGCGCCCCTGCTCGCCGGCGAGGCGCGCCGTGATGAGCGAGCCCGAGCGCTCCGCCGCCTCCACCACCACCACCCCCAGGGACAGGCCCGAGACCAGCCGGTTGCGGCGCGGGAAGTCGCGTGCCCGCGGCTCCCAGGCGATCGGCATTCGGAGACCAGGACGCCGCGCTCGGCGATGGTCTCGATCAGTTCAGGTTCTCGGGCGGATAGGGCCGGGCCAGCCCGCCGGCAAACACGCCGATGGTGCCGCTCTCAAGGCTCGCCTCGTGGGCCGCGGCGTCGATGCCGCGGGCGAGGCCGGACACCACGATCCACCCCGCCGCGCCGAGATCGCGGGCGAGGCGGGCGGCGAAGCTGCGGCCG
>NZ_JBNFNU010000185.1:0-8053 GCF_057364445.1 Xanthobacter sp. BG11Y11_SDJG | reverse complement strand
CAGCGCGCGGCCGGACGGCGGGTTCAGCCAGGCGTCGAGGAAGGCGGGGCGGGCAAAGCCGAAGCAGGCGAGGTCGAAAGCATCGACCGCCGCGCGGAGATCGGCGCCGATCACGCGGACCTCGCCGCCGTGCTGGGCCACCGGCGGCACGGCGGCACCGCCCGGCACCGGCCCCCCGTAGCGCACGTTGCGGTGGGCAAGGACGAAGCCGGAGCGGGCATAGTTCGCCTGCTGCGCGACCACCCCGTCGAGCCCGACGACGCGCCCCTCCAGCCGCGCTATCGCCTCGGTCCAGAGCGCGAGGCCGAAGCCGCGCCCGCGCAGGTCCGGCCGGCAGATGTAGAAGCCGACGAAGGCGAAGCCGCCCTCATAGCGCACCGCCGAGATGGTCGCCGCAAGGCTCCCGTCCGCCGCGAACAGACCGAGGAAGCCGTGCGGGTCCTGGGCGAGGAAGGCGCCGGCATCGGCGAGGCCCGGGTTCCAGCCCTCGCGGGCGGCCCAGTCCAGGGCGATGGCCACTTCGCTGGGCGCCAGCGGTCGCGCCGATGCGCCGGCCGGGATCACTCCGGCTGCTCCGGCGTCTTGCCGGATCGGGGCCGGAGCTTGGCCGGGCGGACCTCGTCGAAGAAGCGCGGCAGCACCACCACCCGGTCGCGGCCGCCGCCCTTGGCGGCATAGAGCGCCCGGTCGGCGCGCTCGATCAGGGTTGATACCGAGCGGTCGCCTGCGAGGCGGAAGGTGCCGCCGATGGAGGCCTGCACCGCCAGCCCATGGCCGTTCACCTGGACCGGTGCGCTGCGAATGCTGGTGAGCAGCTTGTGCGCCACCTGCTCGGCGCCGGCCGCGTCGGTCGACGGCAGGAGAATGGCGAATTCCTCGCCGCCGACACGCGCGGCGACGTCGCCGGTCCGCAGCGCGCCGGCGCAGCGCCGCGCCACCTCGGACAGGACCTTGTCCCCCGCCACATGGCCGAAGCGGTCGTTGATGGACTTGAAGTGGTCGATGTCGAGCATGAGGATCGACAGCTGCGTCGCCGCGTGCAGCGCCGCCGCGAAGGCGCGCTCGGCCTCCTCGAAGAAGCGCCGGCGGTTGTGCAGGCCGGTGAGTTCGTCGGTGCCCGCCAGATGGCGCAGCTCCTCCTCCAGGCGTCGGCGCTCGGTGACGTCCCAGAACACCACGATGTAGGTGGAGCCGATGAAGCGGAACCGGAACTGGACCGTACGCTGCTGGCCGTCGCGGCAGAGGACATCCCATTCCGCCCGCTGAACCTCCCCCGGAGCGGCGCGCACGCTCTCGCACCGCTCGCGCCATTCACGGATCGCGCGGGCGCGGGCCGCATCGTCCGGAAAGCCGCGCTCCCACCAGTCGTCGTGATGCGGCACATGGCCGTCATAGGCGTAGCCGAACAGTTCGTCGGACAGGGTGTTGCAGAACAGCTCGCGGAAGTTGCCGTCATAGATCTCGACGCCCACCGGCAGCGAGCGGACGATCTCCTCCAGCATGACGCCGAAATTCTCGATGCCGGCTTCCGTCCGCTTCTGCGTCGCGGCATCGGCCGCGAGCGGGCGGATGGTGAGCACGCAGAGATCCTGGTCGGGAATGCGCGCCGGCTTGAAGCCGAGCGTGGCGAGGCCGGCCGGCGTTCGGCAATAGAGCATCAGTTCGCCTGCATCGGCGACTTCGCCGCAGATCAGAGGCCGGAGGCGACCGGCCGCATAGGCGCCGAGAAAATCGGAGAGATCGCCGTCCAGGCTCGCGCTCCCGAGCAGGCTCCGCGCCCTGGGGTTGCCGCGCACGACGCGGGCGTCCCCGGCGTTGACCACCAGAAGGGGAACCTGAACCAGATCGACCCAGGCCAGGCTGTCAGCGGTCATTTATGGAAAGCCACGAATTCCCAGGTTGGCGCCGCCCCGACGAAGAGTTGCATGGACCGAGAGCCGACGCATGCGACACTTTGCCCCATCGCCAGATCCGCCCCTGCCCGTCTCGAGTCCGCCGAATCTAATATGCACCATATGCCCGAAGGCTCAACCCGGGATCGTCAAAAGCGACCCTTTAAACCGCGGCCACCTGCTCCAGGAAGCCGGCGAGATCCTCGGTGACGTGATCCACATAGGCCGCCTCGCGGCCCTCGAATTCCCAGCTCTCGCGCGCCTCGATCCGCTCGCCCGGCGGTACCACCAGCACGGTCGCCATGCCGAGGCGGTGCGGCACCTCGAGATTGCGGGCGAGATCCTCGAACATGGCGGCGCGCGGCGCCTCGACGCCGTGGGCGCGGAGGAAGCGCAGATAGGCCTCCTCCGTGGGCTTGGGATGGAACTCGGCGGCGACGATGTCGTGCACCGCCGCGAAGTGGCCGCCCATGCCGAGCTTGTCCAGCACGTTGCGGGCGTGGCGCTCGGAGCCGTTGGTGTAGACCAGCTTGCGGCCGGGCAGCGCCTCGATGGCGGCGGCGAGGCGCGGCGAGGGGTCGAGGCCGGTGAGATCGACGTCGTGGACGTGGGAGAGGAAGGCGGCGGTGTCGATGCCGTGCTCCAGCATCAGCCCGCGCAGCGAGGTCCCGTAGCGGCGGTAATAGTCCTTCTGGAGCGTGAAGGCCTCCTCCGGGGTGATGCCGAGAAGGTCGGTGATATAGGCCTTCATGCGGGCGTCGATCTGGGCCCACAGATCGTGCCGCGCGGGATAGAGCGTATTGTCGAGGTCGAACACCCAGGTCTCCACCTGGTGGAAACCGGCGCGCGCATCGCTGGCGCTTCGCAGATCGGCGGTCATGGCGGGCTCCGGAGGTTGGCGCCGCGGTTCAGAACGGTCCGCGCGAATAGAGGGTGTCGAGGTCGGCCTGCAACACGCCGATGCGCGCGCGGTAGGCACCCGTGAGGCAGGCGACATTGCCGCCGCACGCGGCGCGGGTCCCGAGCCAGGCGCGCTGCGCCTCGCGCAGGTCGGCGCGGACGCCCATGCCGGAGGTCTTGGTGAGCACCTCGTACATCACCGCCAGCTTCACATCGAGCTGGGCCAGGCCGCAATCGGCGCAGATGGCCCGTTCGTCGGGTGCGGTATTGGTGGCGCAGCTGAAGCTCTGCGCCATGGCCGGCGCGGCACCGGCGAAAACCGCCGCAAGAGCCAGCGCGGCGAGCGGGAGACGGGCGGAAAGGGTCATCGCGAAGCCCTCCTCAGGCTGCTGCGGTACCGGGCGAAGCCATCGGCCCGAAGGGCGCAGGCCGGGCAGGTGCCGCAGCCATAGCCCCAGTCCCGCCGGACGCCCCGCTCGCCCAGATAGCAGGTGTGGGTCTCTTCCACGATGACGTCCACCAGCGCCGGACCGCCGAGGGTCTCGGCGAGCGCCCAGGTCTCGGCCTTGTCGATGAACATCAGCGGCGTGTGCAGCACGAAGCGCGTGTCCATGCCGAGATTGAGCGCCACCTGCAGCGCCTTGATGGTGTCGTCGCGGCAGTCGGGATAGCCGGAGAAGTCGGTCTCGCACATGCCGCCGACGATGTGGCGCAGCCCGCGCCGGTAGGCGAGCGCTGCGGCGAAGGTGAGGAATGCGATGTTGCGGCCCGGCACGAAGGTGTTGGGCAGCCCGCCGTCCTCCATCTCGATGGCGACGGCACGGGTCAGCGCGGTCTCGGACAGCGCGCCGAGCACCGAGAGGTCGAGCACATGGTCGGCACCGAGCCGCTCCGCCCATCCCGGCTTCAGCCCGGCGAGCGCCGCGCGCAGCACCGGGCGGCGCTCCAGCTCGACACGGTGGCGCTGGCCGTAGTCGAAGCCGAGCGTCTCGACCGTGGCGAAGCGCTCCAGCGCATAGGCGAGGCAGGTGGTGGAATCCTGCCCGCCCGAGAACAGGACCAGCGCGCCCTCTCCGGCGATCCCCGCTGCGCGCATGGCGTGGCTATTCCCCCGGCGCCTTGGCCTCGATGGCGATGGCGTGCAGGCCCTTGGCGATCTCGCCGGCCAGCAGCGCGTTCACCATGCGGTGGCGCTCGATACGGCTCTTGCCGGCGAAGTCCTGTGCCACCACCCGCACGCGGATATGGGTGACGCCGCCGTCGTCGCGCCCGGCGGGGCCGCGCTCCAGGTGGCGCACGCCGGCATGGCCGGCATGCTTGTGGCTCTCGTCCATCACGTCGAGGGCCAGCGGGGTCAGGCCCGTCTCCAGGGTCTGGCGGATGGCGGAAAGGTGGGTCTCGCTCATGATCGAACCAATCTGTGAAGCAAAGGAAGCGGCGGCAATGGACCGCGACGATGGCGCGTTCGCGGTCGGCATACTATATGTGCCTTGCGCCCGCGCTGCCATCCGCGCGGCGCCGGGGTCGCTCAGCGGCCCGCGGCTCTCCCCTCTCAATTTCTTGCGGTGCCGAAAGCCGGCCCGCATAATCGCCCGGCCATGAAGCTCGACTCCCCGCTCTTCGACCGCATCCGCGTCAAGCCCGGCGACGACCGGACGCGCCGCACGCACACCGCGTGCTGCGAATGGGCGGGCTGCACCCAGGCGGGAACCCACCGCGCGCCCAAGGGCCGGCACCAGGAAGGCCAGTACTGGCGCTTCTGCCTCGACCATGTGCGCGAATACAACCAGTCCTACAACTACTTCGCCGGCATGTCCGACGACGCGGTCTACGCCTACCAGAAGGATGCGCTGACCGGCCATCGCCCCACCTGGAAGATGGGTGCCAAGTCGGGCGCCCAGCCGGGCGCCCCCGGGGCGGCCGGGGCCGCTTCCGCGCCGCCGGCTATGGCGACCCGTTCGGCTTCGGCGCCGAGTTCGGCGAGAGCGTCGCCGCCGAGCGCCCCGAGGCGGAGGGCCGGATGATCCGCACCGCCGAGCGGCGGGCGCTGGAGGTGATGGGCCTCGAAATGTCCGCCGGCGCGGACGAGATCAAGGCCCGCTTCAAGACCCTGGTGAAGCTGCACCATCCGGATGCCAACGGCGGCGACCGCTCGGCCGAGGATCGGCTGCGGAACGTGATCCAGGCCTATAACAGCCTCAAGCAGGCGGGATTTTGCTGACCGGTCCTCAGGACGGCCGGACCGAACGGCCGCGGCGCGCCGCAGGGAGCGCCATGGCAGAACAAGAGCAGCAGGCGGCGCGCGCGGCGCGCCCACGGAGGTTTCATGAGTGCCACCGCGACCCCAGCGCCAACCCCGGACATGAAGGTGTCGGTGCGCCAGACCTTCGGCATCGACATCGACATGGAGGTGCCGGCCTTCTCCGAGCCGGACGAGCACGTTCCGGAGCTGGACGCGGACTATCTGTTCGACCGCACCACCACCCTCGCCATCCTCGCCGGCTTCGCCCACAACCGCCGGGTGATGGTCACCGGCTATCACGGCACCGGCAAGTCCTCGCACATCGAGCAGGTGGCGGCGCGCCTCAACTGGCCGTGCGTGCGCATCAATCTCGACAGCCACATCTCGCGCATCGACCTGATCGGCAAGGACGCGATCGTGGTGAAGGGCGGCATGCAGGTGACCGAGTTCCGCGACGGCATCCTGCCCTGGGCCTACCAGAACAACGTCGCTCTGGTGTTCGACGAATATGACGCCGGCCGCCCCGACGTGATGTTCGTGATCCAGCGCGTGCTGGAAAGCTCGGGCCGCCTGACCCTGCTCGACCAGAGCCGGGTGATCCGCCCCCACCCCGCCTTTCGGCTGTTCTCCACCGCCAACACCATCGGCCTCGGCGACACCACCGGCCTCTATCACGGCACGCAGCAGATCAACCAGGCGCAGATGGACCGCTGGTCCATCGTCACGACCCTGAACTATCTCGCCCACGACAAGGAAGTGGACATCATCGTCGCCAAGGCGAAGCACCTGCGCACGCCGGAAGGCCGCGACACCGCCAACCGCATGGTGCGCCTCGCCGACCTGACGCGCTCGGCGTTCATCAACGGCGACCTCTCCACCGTGATGAGCCCGCGCACGGTCATCACCTGGGCCGAGAATGCGGAGATCTTCCGCGACATCGCGTTCGCGCTCAGGGTGACCTTCCTCAACAAGTGCGACGAGCTGGAGCGGCCGCTGGTGGCCGAGTTCTACCAGCGCTGCTTCGGGCAGGAACTGCCCGAAAGCACGGTGAACGTCGCCCTCTCCTGACCCCGACGCGCCCGGCTTTGCGCCGGGCCGTCCTGCTGACGAAGATCCGGACATGGCCCCGACCAACCGCACTGCCCCCAAGGTCCCAAGGAAGCGCCCGTCGAGCCCTTCAAGCGCGCGGTCTCTGCCTGCTTCAAGGCGGTGGCCGGCGTGGCCGAGTTCGAGGTCGCCTTCGCCGCCGAGCGTCCGGCGCTCGTCCGGACCGGGTGCGCCTTCCCGAGCCGCCGCGCCGGCTCTCCGCCCACGATGCGGCGATCGTGCGCGGGCACGCGGATTCGCTGGCGCTGCGCCTCGCCTGCCACGACCCGGCGACGCACCGCAAGATGCTGCCCTCCGGCGAGGTCGCCCGCGCGGTGTTCGAGGCGGTGGAGCAGGCGCGGGTGGAGGCCCTCGGCGGCAGCCGCATGTCGGGCATGAAGACCAACCTCTCGGCCATGCTCGCGGACCGCTACCACCGCGGCAATTTTGCCGACATCACCGACCGCGCCGACGCCCCGCTGTCGGACGCCGTCGCCTTGATGGTGCGCGAGCGCCTCACCGGCGAGGCGCCGCCGCCCGACGCGCGCAAGATCGTCGAGCTGTGGCGCGACTATATCGAGGATCGCGCCGCCGGCGACCTCTCCCGTTTCGCCGAGAGCATGGACGACCAGAAGAGGTTCGGCGAGATCGCCCGCGATCTGCTCGCCTCGCTGGACATGGGCGAGGAGAGCGGGCTCGATTCCGAGAGCCAGGACCAGGACGCGGAAAGCGAGGGCGGCGAGGACGACCAGAGCGGCGAGGACGGCGAGACCCGCGAGGACGACGGCCAGCAGGGCGCCACCGAGGTGGAGGCCGAACTCTCCCAGGAGGAGATGCCGGAAAGCGCCATGGAGAGCGACGCCGCGCCGCCCGCCGACATGCCCGACGCCGACGACATGGGCGACAGCGACGAGCCAGCGGAGCCGTGGCAGCCGCGCCCGTCCATGACCCACGACAATAAGGGGCCGGAATACCACGCCTTCACCACCAAGTTCGACGAGGAGATCGCCGCCGAGGAATTGTGCGACCCGGAGGAACTGGCGCGGCTTCGGTCCTACCTCGACAAGCAGCTCTCGCATCTGCAGGGCGTGGTGGCGCGGCTTGCCAACCGGCTCCAGCGCAAGCTTCTGGCGCAGCAGAACCGGGCCTGGGAGTTCGACCTGGAGGAGGGCATCCTCGACCCGGCGCGGCTCTCGCGCGTGGTGACCGACCCCACCGCCGCGCTGTCCTTCAAGCGCGAGCGCGACACCGAGTTCCGCGACACGGTGGTGACGCTGCTGATCGACAATTCCGGCTCCATGCGCGGTCGGCCCATCACGGTCGCGGCCACCTGCGCCGACATCCTCGCCCGCACGCTCGAGCGCTGCGGCGTGAAGGTGGAGGTCCTGGGCTTCACCACCCGGGCCTGGAAGGGGGGGCAGTCGCGCGAGGCCTGGCTCGCCGCCGGCAAGCCGGCCGGCCCCGGCCGCCTCAACGACCTGCGCCACATCATCTACAAGTCGGCGGACGCGCCCTGGCGACGCGCGCGGCGCAATCTCGGCCTGATGATGCGCGAGGGGCTGCTGAAGGAGAACATCGACGGCGAGGCGCTCGACTGGGCGCACCAGCGCCTGCTGGCGCGCACCGAATCCCGGCGCATCCTGATGATGATCTCCGACGGCGCGCCGGTGGACGACAGCACCCTCTCCGTGAATGCCGGCAACTATCTGGAGCGGCACCTGAGGCACATCATCGCCCAGATCGAGAACCGCTCGCCGGTGGAGCTGATCGCCATCGGCATCGGCCATGACGTGACGCGCTACTACAAGCGCGCCGTCACCATCGTCGATGCCGAGGAACTGGGCGGGGCCATGACCGAGAAGCTCGCCGAACTGTTCGCGACGCGCCCGCGGCGGCCGCGGCGCCTGCACTGAGCGGTTGGTGACTGGCCGCG
>NZ_JBNFNU010000184.1:0-8066 GCF_057364445.1 Xanthobacter sp. BG11Y11_SDJG | reverse complement strand
CGCCGCAGCGGCGCCGCGACCGGCCGGCGCGGCCGCCTTCGCCCCGTCATTGCCGCTCGCCGTCGCGGCGGTTTTCCATCCGCACCATGGCCTCGTAATTGCGCGCCAGCATGGCGCGGCCGACATCCTTCAGGATCGCCTGGCCGGCGACGCGGCCCTGGCCGAGCACGAGGTCGATATTGGTGACGTTCGGCCCGCCGAGGTCCACCGAGCGGTTGCCCTTGGCATCCTCGATGCGCCAGGAGAGGACGTTGTCGCCCTCCACCTTGTCCACCACCACGCGGAAATAGCCCTCCGGGCCGTCCACCTTGGTGCCGGGCTTGAGGCGGATCTCCTCCTTGTTGACCAGCATGAACCCGAAATTGTGCCCGGTGGGGCAGCCCACGGGATAGACCGCGAAGCGCTTGTCGCCGGCGAAGTCGTCGCCGTAGGTCAGGCTGTAGGCGCCGCCATAGACCTTGAGGTTCGCCTTCTCGCCCTCGAAGGCGTTGGGCCAGGGCGACAGGAAGGCCACCATGTCGCCGTCCTCGAAGACGAGCGCCTTGCGGGCGGCGGTGTCCTCGATCAGCAGGTCGTTCTTCACCGGGCCGAGGGTGCGGGTGGCGGTGACCTTGTCGCCGGTCAGAAGGTCCAGCGTCACCGTTCCGGCGGCGGGATCGACGGCGCTGACGCGCACCGTGCGGTCGCCCACCTTCCAGCTCTCGCCGGCGCCGGCGAGGCCGGCAAACACCTTGTCCTGCGCCAAGAGGATACGGTCCATGCGCACCCCGCTCAGCCAGTCGAAGGTGATCTGCTTCGGCGTGATCTCGCGCGCCTTGCCCTGGTTGTAGAGCTGGGCGAAGCGGTCGCCGAACCAGCCGGTCTCGGTGGCGGAGAAGGCCGGGGCGCCGAACGCCCATTCCCAGTCCGTGCCGGCGATGGTGCGCACATGCACGGTGTGGTTCGCCATCTTCTCGTGGCCGACCGTGGCATAGTAATTATAGACCTGCCCGCCCACCGCGACGCTGCCGCCGGCGGGGATGGTCACGTCCTTCTTCACCACGATGGTCATGTCGTAGTCCACATAGGTGGGCAGGCGCGAGAGCACGGGCAGCGGCTCGCCGCGCAGCGCCACCTCGCCGCCCCATGTGTCCTCCATGAAGACGAGGCCGCCTGCGGGGATCACCACCTCGCCGTTCTCCACCCGGCTCTTGCGGATGAAGACGCCGTCGAACTTCGGCGGCTTGCGGCCGAAATCGTCGGTCACGACGCGCGCCTGCGGCAGGCCGGGCAGGCCCGGCACGTAGGCCGGCTTCACCGGGCGGTCCGCCAGGAGCGAGAAGGGCGGCGGCGGGATGTCCTTGTCGGCGATGGGGTGGGCCAGCGGCCAGCCGGGCTTGGCCGGCGTGAGCAGCGCCGCGTCGTCGGCGCGGCCGCCGGACATGCGAGCGCGCAGGCGAGCGCGGCGCCACATAACAGGGTCGGGAGCAAACGGGGCATGGCGAAGGTCCTCCGGATCTAGCTTTGGTTATGGGCGAGCGCTTGCTCCACCGGCCGCGCCGGCAGCGGGCAGGTGGCGAGGCGCCGCGAGAGGTAGAGCGTGCCCCAGAACGTGAGCAGCGCGGTGTTGAGCGTCAGCAGCCATTTCGGCACGTCGGCGAGAACACTGCCGGCGATGCCGAGCCCCACCAGCGAGAGCACCGGGGCGAGGCAGGAGATGCACAGAGCGGAGAGCGCCAGCACCCCGCCGCCCGCCGCCATCCCGGCCCCCGCCGCCCCGCCCCGGCGCCCGGCGACGAGCGCGAAAGCGAGGAAGGCGAAGGCGAGGCCGACGGTCGCGGCGGTGAAGTACTCCTGCTTGCGCATGAAGCTGACGGCGAACGCCTGGCTGCGCTCATAGGTCAGCGTGCCGGCGGAGACGAACTCGTCGGCGAGGAAGCCGCACTCCTCCGCCGCCGCCGCAGTCTGCGGCATCTCGAACAGAGCGTAGCTCAGCGCCACGTAGCCGAGCGCGGCGGCGAGGAAGACCGCGATCATGGTGCGGTAGGGGATCATGGCACGGTCCTTCCGGGAACAAAGGCGGTGGCGGGAGCGGCCGCGCCGGTCCCGCCCCGCGGCATCAGTAGGAGATGGAGGGGGCGCCCTCGCCCATGAACTCCACCAGCTTCGCGCCGCCGACGATCTTGGCGCCCGCCACCAGGTTGTTCTCGTCGAGCCCGCGCTTCTTGAAGCAGGGCGAGCAGACATAGATGGTGCCGCCGGCCTCGGCGAAGGCGCTCATGAGATCCTTCAGCGCGGCGAACCCTTCCTCGTGGATGTCGTCGGAATATCCCTTCTGCGACAGGCGCGTCCCCTCGATGGAGAGGAACACCACGGTCTCCTTGTCGGAGGCGACGGCGGCGTTGGCGATGACGAAGCCGACGGTCGCCTTGTCGGTGTCGTTCTTGGCGCAGCTGATGGAGACGACGAACTTTCCGGGCATCTACTCTCTCCCTCTTTCGGTGGCCTCAGCTCCAGTCGGTGCGGGAGCGGATCCAGAATTGGTGGGCGTCAGGATCGTGATGAATCAATGCGTTGCGGGTCATGCGGCACCAGGACGGCAGGTCCTCCGGCGCGCCGGGATCGCGGGCGGTCAGGCGCAAGACCTGCCCCGGCATGGCCTTCAGGCGCTGCCGCAGGAAGATGACAAGCTCGCCGCAGCCCATGTCGGCGGCGTCCCAGTCGTCGCTCGCGCCGAAACAATCGGCGCGCCCGTCGCGCTCGGCCATGGCCTTCGTCCCCACCGGCGGCGCGCGCCCGCAAGGACGCCGCGCACGGTCCGGATCTGTCGTTTTCTCAATGGGATGGGGAGCCGACGGCCGCCTGTAGCGCCTGCAGGTTTCCACTGCAGAGGACCAGCCCTCACGGGGCATGGCGTTGGGGGCACGTCAATGCTCGCAGTCAGACTAGGGCCCCACTTCCTGCCGCGTCAAGGCGCAGTGCGGTATGAACCGGCCACCGCGCCCCCGGACGAAGACTTACTTGCATTATTGAACTGATTTTGCCATCCTCCGGACAGGCTGACCCACCGGAGGCATGCGGAATGATCGTGCTAGGCGCCCGCACCCGGCGCCGCGTCGTGGTGGACGATGCGCGCGCAATTACCTTCATGGGCCCGACACTGAGGGTCTACGGCACCCCGAACATGCTCTACGACGTGGAGATGGTGTGCCGCGACATGCTGCTGCCCATGCTGGAAACGGGTTATGACAGCGTGGGCGCCCAGGTCCGGCTCGTCCATTCCGGTCCGGCGGTCATGGGCGCCGAGGTCGATGTGGAGGCGGAGATCACCGCCGTCGACGGCCGGCGGGTCTCGTTCGAGGCGGTGGTGCGGACGGAAGGCGCCATCATCGGCACGGTTGCCCACCAGCGGGGCGTGGTCGAGGTGGCGCGGCTTCAGGCGCGCGTGGACGAGATGCGCGCGCGCCTCGACGCGCCGCAATCCTGCGCCGACTGACGGCGTCCCCGCCTCAGGCTTCGGCCTCGGCCCGGACCGCTTCGGCCAGTTCGCCGAGCAGCCACTGAAGGCCGCCATCGCGCTCGCCGCGCTGGTGCCAGATGGCTTCCACCGTGGCCTCCAGCGGGGCATGGGGCAGGTCCAGCGCCACGTGCGCACCCGCGGACACGAGGCGGCGCGCCACCCGCTCCGGCAGCGTCGCCACCATGTCGGTGCGCACAAGAATGTCCCCCACCGAAGCATAATGGGGCAGCGACACGGCCACGTGCGCCACCGCCGCGCCGTCGCCATCCGCCTCCATGAGCAGACGGTCGATCCACACCCGGCGCCAGACGCCGCGGTCGTCGACGAAGCCGTCCAGGGCCTGGTCGCCGGCGCCGAGCAGCTCCACCACCACGAAGGGATAGGCGAACAGCGCCTCGCGCGTCACCGGAGAGCCCGCGAGCGGATGGCCGCGGCGCACCACCAGGGCCTCGCGATCGGTGACGAGAGGGGCACGGCGCACGCGCTCGGGCAGGTCCGAGAACCACCCCACCACCAGATCGAGCCGGCCCTCGTCGAGCTGCTGGACCACGTCGGTGCGGCTGTAGGGGAAGATACACAGCTCGATCTGCGGAGCTTTGCGCGCCAGGCGGGCGATCAGGCCGGTGAGCACCACGCTGGTGCCGTACTCGCTGGCGGCGATGCGGAACGTGCGCGCCGCCTCGGCCGGCACGAACGGCTTGGCGGCGATGGCATCCTCGATCCGGCCCAGGCCCTCGCGGATGGCGGGGGCGATCTCCAGCGCCCGCGGCGTCGGCACCATGCCATCGTCGCCATAGACGAAAAGTTCGTCTCCCACCGCAAGGCGCAGGCGCGCCAAGGCGTGGCTCACCGCCGATGCGGTCACGCCGAGGTCCTTTCCGGCACCGCTGACGCTGCGCGCGTGCATGACCGCTTCGAATACCCGGAACAAGTTCAAATCAACTCGCTTCAGCGACATGCCTGCGGCCTTATGATTGGAATTCATCACCGCACTGAGGAGAATTCAGCGTTTACGGCTCAGCTTCACATTGGCATCTTTCGCCCGCGAGCGAAACACGGGCGGCGCGGCGGATCGGCCAGATCGTCCATTTTCGCAACCCTCTCCAACGACGCGCAGTGGGGGCACGAAACGACGCGGGGATCGGACGACAATGCGAAGAGAAAAGACGGTATCAGAATAATTCCGGCCTTTTCTCATCCATTTTTCCTTTTGCGATACCACTTATATTGCATCACGCCAAATATTCTATTGCATCGCAATATCAATGGAGCGGACATCAAGAATTTGCCCCACGATCTTCTTGAGCCATGGAGCCTTAAGCCTTACGGTTGGCGGCGACTGGCCGGACGCCTTCAACGGCGCGCGCCCGGCGCTCGCACGGGGCATTTGCAGGGGACATTTGCAGGGACATCCGCACGGGACATCTGCCGAGCACAGGCCCTGCCGGAAGCACACGACACGAAGCCGCGGAACGCGACACGAGGACACCGCGGCACGAGGACGTCGCGACCCAAGGACAAGGAAGCCGCCCATGTTCCGAGACGAGGATCTGCCTGGCCCCGCTTACATCTCCACCGGCCATCTTCCGGAGGCCGAGGAGGTCGAGCGCCTGGTGCGGCGCGCCCATGGCCGCTTCAAGGACAATGCGGACGGCGAGAATTCCAAGGTCTATCCGGCCCTGGAGCGGGTGCCGCGCGAGCTGTTCGGCATCTGCGTCGCCGGCACCAGCGGGCGCATCTACGCCGCCGGCGACGTGGACCATGAGTTCACCATCATGAGCGTATCGAAGCCCTTCATCTTCGCGCTGGTGTGCGGCCTCATCGGCCCGACCGCAGCGCGGGCGAAGCTCGGTGCCAACGCCACCGGGCGCGCCTTCAACTCGCTCGCGGCGATCGAGGCGATGCCGGGCGGCATCACCAACCCCATGGTCAATCCCGGCGCCATCGCCACCACCAGCCTCGTGCCGGGCGCGAACGCCGAAGCGAAGTGGGACTTCATCCATGGCGGCCTCTCGCGCTTCGCCGGCCGGCCGCTGCCGCTGAACGAGGAGGTCTACGCCTCGGCCGTGGCCACCAACTTCCGCAACCGCGCCATCTCGCGGATGCTCCAGAGCGTCGGTGCCATCTACAGCGACCCCGAAGAGGTGACCGAGCTCTACACCCGCCAGTGCTCGCTCAACGTGAGCGCCCGCGACCTCGCGGTGATGGGCGCAACGCTGGCGGACGGCGGCGTGAATCCGGTGACGCGCGAACGCGTGGTCGAGCCGGACGTGTGCCATTACGCGCTCGCCGTGATGGCCACCGCCGGCCTCTACGAGACCTCCGGCGACTGGCTCTACGAGATCGGCCTGCCGGGCAAGAGCGGCATTGGCGGCGGCATCGTCACCGTCTCGCCGGGCAAAGGCGGCCTCGGCACCTTCGCGCCGCCGCTCGACGCGGCCGGCAACAGCATCAAGGGCCAGCTCGCCGCGCGTTACCTCTCGCAGCAATTGGGGATGGACCTGTTCGTCTCGCGCCCCGAGGACTGACCGTCGGCAGCGTGTTTTCAGCCCAACAAGAACCAGATCGCAGAAGGAAAACGCCCATGCCAAACGCCACGGCGGCCAGCCCGCACACGGGCCAGGAGGTCAAGGATTCCTGGGTGCCGATGATCGCCATCGCCCTCGCCCAGGTGCTCATGTCGTTCAATGTCGCCTCGCTGCCGGTGGCGCTCGGCGGCATGGTGAAGAGCTTCAACGTTCCGCCCACCACCATCGCCACCGGCATCGTCGTCTATTCCATGCTGGTGGCCGGCTTCGTGATGCTGGGCGCCAAGCTCAACCAGCGTTTCGGCGCGCTCAGGGTGTTCCGCGCCACGGTGCTGCTGTTCGGCGCCGCCCAGGTGCTGATGACCTTCAGCCCCAACGCCAGCGTCATGATCACCGCCCAGGGCCTGTCCGGCGCCGCCGCGGCGGCCATCGTGCCGTCGCTGGTGGCGCTGATCGCCGAGAATTACCGCGGCACCCAGCAGGCGACCGCGCTCGGCGCGCTCGGCTCGGCCCGCGCGGCGGCGGGCGTCACCGCCTTCCTCATCGGCGGCGTGCTTGGCACCTTCATCGGCTGGCGCCCGGCCTTCGGCATCCTGATCGCGCTCTCGGCGATCGTATTCGTGCTCAGCTTCCGCCTGAAGCAGGACCACGGACGCCCCGAGGTGCAGATCGATTTCGTGGGCGTGGTGCTCGCCGCCGCCGCGATCGTGCTGATCTCCTTCGGCTTCAACAATCTCAACCGCTGGGGCCTGGCGGTGGCGACGCCCGCCGCGCCCTTCACCATCGCCGGCCTCTCGCCTGCGCCGGTGTTCATCGTGGTGGGCATCGTGCTGGGCCAGCTGTTCGTGCGCTGGACCAAGCGCCGCCAGGAGGCGGGCAAGACGCCACTGCTGGCGCTGGAGGTCATCACCTCGCCCAAGGAGTGGGCGGCGGTGATCGCCATGTTCGCGGTGGTGGCGCTGGAGGCGATGCTGAACTTCTCGGTGCCGCTGTACATCCAGATCGTGCAGGGCCGCTCGCCGCTGGCCACCGCCATCGCCATGATGCCGTTCAACCTGACGGTGTTCTTCTCGGCGATGCTGATCGTGCGCTTCTACGACAGGCTGACGCCGCGCCAGATCGGCCGCTACGGCTTCATGCTGTGCACGGTGGCGCTGGTGTGGCTCGCCTTCGTGGTGCGCAACGACTGGAGCGCCGGGCCGGTGCTGATCGGCCTCGTCCTGTTCGGCATCGGCCAGGGCTCGCTGGTGACGCTGGTGTTCAACGTGCTGGTCACGGCCTCGCCCAAGGAGTTGGCGGGCGACGTCGGCTCGCTGCGCGGCACCACCAACAACCTCGCCTCGGCGGTGGGCACCGCGATCGCCGGCGCGCTGCTGGTGGGGCTGCTCTCCACCATCGTACTCGGCCGGGTGGCGGCGACGCCGACCCTCACCCCCGAGGTGCAGGCCATGGTGAACCTCGACAGCATCAACTTCGTCTCCAACGACCGGCTGCGGACCACGCTGGAGACCGCCGGCGCCACACCCGAGCAGGTGACGGCGGCGGTGGCGGTGAATGCCGAGGCGCGCCTTCGGGCGCTGAAGATCGGCCTGCTGCTCATGGCGGGCATCGCCTTGCTCTCGATCATTCCGGCCGGGCGCCTGCCGGACTACAAGCCGGGCGAAATTCCTGACCCGGATACCACGCCGCCCGCCAAATGAGGCGGCGCCTGCCGGGGCGCCCGATCCCCCGCGGGCGCTCCGGCAGGACCTGTCCGAGCCCGTTGCCATGGCGAGACTTCGCCATGACCGAGGCGCCGACGGGCACCTTTCGCCGTCCCACGCGTTGAGTCTTCTGCCCGCCGTGCTCGGAGGGTGGGGAATGGCAGTCTGGAGGTAACCGTGGCCGTCACAGGCAACAAGCGCCGCTCGCCGATTCACGCGGGCAAGTTCGGCCGGGGTCCTCATGGCGAGCGTTTTCGCTTGGTCGACGGCCGCCTTCCCCATCGCCGCCGGGGCGCAGACGCCGGCCCGCCGAGCGCAGCCGCCGGGCACCGCCGC
>NZ_JBNFNU010000183.1:0-8101 GCF_057364445.1 Xanthobacter sp. BG11Y11_SDJG | reverse complement strand
GCCGCCGCGGCGGCGAGGCCGTCGCGCACGCCCTTCGAGAGGGCGTTCACGGGCCGCATGGTCGATCACCACCACCGCCACCGCGCCGTGGCGCTCGATGCGCACGGGAGAGGTCGCGGCCATGCTCACACCCGCTCGATGAGGGCGGCGATGCCCTGGCCGACGCCGATGCACATGGTGGCGACCGCCCGCTTCTGTCCGCGCGTCTCCAGCGCGCTCACCGCGGTCATGGCGAGCCGCGCGCCGGACATGCCGAGCGGGTGGCCGAGCGCGATGGCGCCGCCGTGCGGGTTCACATGCTCCGCATCGTCCGGCAAACCGAGCTGGCGCAGCACCGCCAGCGCCTGGGAGGCGAATGCCTCGTTCAATTCGATCACGTCGATGTCGGCGAGGGAGAGCCGGTTCTTCTGAAGCAGCTTGGTGGTGGCCGGCGCCGGTCCGATGCCATGATGCGCGGCGGCACCCCTGCCTGCACCACCGACACGACGCGGGCGCGCGGGGTGAGGCCGTATTTCTTCGCCGCCTCGGCCGAGGCGAGGATCAGCGCGCCCGCCCCGTCATTGACGCCCGAGGCGTTGCCGGCGGTGACGGTTCCGCCCTCCTTGCGGAACGGGGTCTTGAGCGCGGCGAGCTGCTCCAGGGTGGTGTCGCCGCGCGGGTGCTCGTCCGCCTCCACGCGCACCACGGCGCCCTTCTTGCCCTTGATCTCGATGGGCGCGATCTCGCGGGCGAAGAAGCCGGCCTCCTGCGCCGCCTTGGTGCGCTGCTGCGAGCGGAAGGCGAACAGGTCCTGGTCGGCGCGGGCGATCTGGAAATCGGCGGCCACGTTCTCGCCGGTCTCGGGCATGGAATCGACGCCGTATTGCGCCTTCATCAGCGGGTTCACGAAGCGCCAGCCGATGGTGGTGTCGTAGATCTCGTTCTGGCGCGCGAAGGCCTCGCTCGCCTTGCCCATGACGAAGGGCGCGCGGCTCATGCTCTCCACCCCGCCGGCGATCACGAGGTCGGCGTCGCCGGTCATGATGGCGCGCGCGGCGATGCCCACCGCGTCGAGCCCCGAGCCGCACAGGCGGTTGACCGTGGTGCCCGGCGCGCTCACAGGCAGGCCGGCGAGCAGCGCCGCCATGCGCGCCACGTTGCGGTTGTCCTCTCCCGCCTGGTTGGCGCAGCCGAACACCACGTCGTCCAGCGCCTCCCAGTCGACGCCCCGATGGCGCGCCGCGAGCACGCGGATGGGATGGGCGGCGAGGTCGTCGGCGCGCACGTCCTTCAATGCGCCGGCATAGCGGCCGATGGGGGTGCGCGCGAAATCGCAGATAAAGGCGTCGGTCATGGGCGTTCTCCGGCGCTGTGGGCGCGCTCAGCTCTTGGTCTTGTTCAGGTCTTCTTGCCCAGCAGCTCGCGGGCGATGATGAGCTGCTGGATCTGGGTCGTTCCCTCATAGAGCCGGAACAGGCGCACGTCGCGGAAGAAGCGCTCCACCGCATAGTCCGCCATGTAGCCGGCGCCGCCATGGATCTGCACCGCCCGGTCGGCGACGCGGCCGACCATCTCGGAGGCGAACATCTTGCAGGCCGACGCCTCGATGGTGACGGTCTCGCCCGCATCGCGCTTGCGCGCGGCGTCGAGCACCATGGCGCGGGCGGCATAGGTCTCCGCATAGCTGTCGGCGAGCAGCGCCTGCACCAGCTGGAACTCGGCGATGGGCCGGCCGAACTGCCGCCGCTCGTTCGCATAGGCGACGCCGAGCTCGATGAGCCGCGTCGCCGCGCCGACGCACACCGCCGAGATGTGCAGGCGGCCCTTGTCGAGCACCCGCATGGCGATGCGGAAGCCCTGGCCCTCCGCGCCGATGATGGCGTCGGCCGGCACCACGCAGTCCTCGAACATCACGTCGCAGGTGTGGGCGCCGCGCTGGCCCATCTTGCGGTCCCACGGGCCGAGCGACAGGCCGGGCGCGCCGCGCTCGACGAGGAAGCACGAGATGCCGCCCGCCCCCGGCGTGTCGGAGGTGCGCGCCATGACGGTGAACAGCCCGGCCTCGGGCGCGTTGGTGATGTAGCGCTTGGTGCCGTTGAGGACCCAGCTGCCGTCGTCGCGCTTCACCGCACGGGTGCGCAGCGCGGCAGCGTCCGAACCGGCATCGGGCTCGGTCAGCGCGAAGGAGGCGACGAGGTCGCCGCTGGCGAGGCGCGGCAGATAGCGGGCGCGCTGCACCTCAGTGCCGGCCAGCACGATCGCCTGCGAGCCGATGCCGATATTCGTGCCCACCGCCGAGCGGAAGGCAGGGGAGGTGCGGCACAGTTCCATGACAATCTCCACCTCCTCCGCCATGGAGAGGCCGAGGCCGCCCCACTGCTCGGGGATGGAGAGGCCGTAGAGCCCCAGATCGCGCATCTGGGCCAGGATGGAGGGGTCGATGGCGTCGGCCTCCGCCACCGCTGCCTCGGCCGGGATCAGCCGCTCATCCACGAAGCGGCGCACCGTGTCCTTGAGGAGCGCGAAGGTTTCCTGATCCAGCGCCACGAGTGCCCTCCCCGGCTGGCTGCGTCTGCCGGCCTGACGGGGTAGCGGAGTTTGTCGGGGGAGTCGAGAATTTGTCCGCTATGCGGAACTGGATTTTATTTTTCGCCGCCGTTGGCCGTGCTGCCGTCCAGCAGGCGCTGGGCGATCTCGCGCGCGATCTCCACCAGGCGCTGGCCAATCCGGCGCTGCTTGGCGGCGGGCAGATGCCGCGCCGGGGCGCCGCACGCGAGCGCATAGACCGCCGCCCCGCCGGGCACGACCAGGGGCGCGGCGACGGCGTTGATATCGGCGTTCCAGCTCGCGGACGTGGTGGTGAAGCCTTGCTCCACCACCTCGCGGCGAGCGGTTTCGATGCCGGCGCTGAGGCCCTCCCACGCGCCGCCGTGGCGCGCCCGCAGCAGGCCGAGCAGATAGTCGCGTTCCTCCCCCGCCAGCGGCGCGATCAGCGCATGCCCGGCGGCGGTGCCGGCGAGCGGGATGCGCGAGCCCACCTCCAGGCGCAGCGTGATCAGCGTGTTGAGGGAGTGGCACACCTCCAGTTCGATCGCGTCGAGCCGGTCGCGCGCGGCGAGCGCGGCATGGACCGCGAAGGTGTCCGCCAGCTCCTTCAGGTAGGGCCGCACCAGGTCGCCGAGGCTGAACGGCTCGCGCGCGGCAAAGCCCAGCGCCAGAACCGCAGGGGCGATGCGGTATTGCCGCCGGCGCGGATCGTGATGGAGGTACCCAAGACCGGCCAGCGCCTGGAGCAGGCGCGAGGTGGTCGGCTTGGGGAGGCCCACCCGCTCCGCCACCTCCACGCCGCTGAGCCAGACCGCGGGACTGGCCCCGAACGCCTCCAGCACGACAAGACCGCGCGCCAGCGCGTTCACGAAATCCCGGTCCTGGGCGGTCACCCCGTTGCGGCGGCGCCGGCGCACGCGATCGCGCGGGCGGCGCAGGTGCGGCGTCGGGACCGGAATTGGGGGGACCGGAATTTGCGGGATCGGCAGGGGATTTGGCGGGATTTTCCGCGGTCTGGTCGTCCATGGGATGCTCAGTCGCCCCAGAACCGTTCGCCGCGCTGGTCCATGAGGCGGCCGATCTCGCCCGCGACGGCCATCAGTTCTGGCCCCAGCTGGTCCTGGAATCGGGCCGGATCGAGGTCGGGCCGGCGGGTGCCGCAATTGAGCGCCAGCACCGTTTCGCCGCGGTCCAGCCAGACCGGCGCGCCGACCGCGAAGATCTCCCGCCGCCAGTCGCCGAACGACACCGCGAAGCCGCGCCGCTCCACCTCGGCGATGGCCTCCGCAAGCCCTGCCTCCACCTCGTCCGCCGCTGCCCCCCCCGCCGCCCGGATCGCCGCCAGATGCCGCTCCCGCTCTTGCTGCGGCAAGGCCCACAGATAGGCGCGGCCCATGGCCGAGCGGGCGATCGGCACCAGCGTTCCCACCTGCAGGCGCATGGCGATGGTCTCCGGGCCGGAGCAGACGTGCAGGTAGATCATGTCCGGCCCGTCGCCGATGCCGAGCGCCACGGACATCTCGTGCCGGTCCGCCATTGCCTGCATTAGCGGCCCCGCCACCTGCCGCACCGAGAGCGGGCGCAGCGCGGCATAGCCGAGCGTCGAGACCTTGTCGCCGAGGTGATACTGGCCGTGCGGCGCCACCTGCCGCAGATAGCCCATGGCGCAGAGCGTGTAGGCAAGCCGCGCCACCGTCGCCTTGGGCAGCCCGGTGCGCTGGGCGATCTCGGTGTTCCCCAACGGCGCATCGATCGCGCGGAAGGCGCGCAGGATGGCGAGCCCGCGTGCCAGCGAGACAACCTCGGTGCCCGTGTCCCTCATCGGCGTCCTGCCTGCTCCGTGCCGGCCGGATGATGGCACGGCGGCGCGGACGCTTCAAAATCAGGCCGGCATCTGGAAGTCGAGGAAGCGTTTGGTGGGGAAGTCGTAGAGCCGCCCCGTCTCCTCGCAGGCCGGCAGGCACAAAGGCACGATGGCGGCGGCGGCGGCTTCCGCGGTCGGCAGCGTGGCCGGATCCTCGCCCGGGAAGGCCTTGGCCCGCATGCGGGTGGCGATCGGGCCGGGATTGAACAGGTTCACCTTGAGGTTGGCGTTGGCATGCTCGGCCGCCCAGGTGCGGGCCAGCACTTCGAGCCCGGCCTTGGTGATGGCATAGGGCCCCCAATAGGCCCGCGCCTTGTGCGCGGCGCCGGACGAGACGAAGACCGCGCGCGGCGTGGTGGACAGGCGCAGCAGCGGGTCGAACGAGCGCACGCAGCGCCAGTTGGCGGTGAGGTTCACCGCGACGATGTCGTCCCAGTCCTTGGGGAAGACGTGGCCGAGCGGGGTCAGCGGGCCGAGCACGCCGGCATTGCCGACGAACACGTCGAGCCGGCCGTAGCGCTCATACAGCGCACCCCCCAGCCGGTCGATGCCGTCCGCATCCTTCATGTCGAGCGGCACCAAGGTGGCGCTGCCGCCCACCGCCTTGACGGCGTCGTCCAGCTCCTCCAGCGCACCTTCGGTGCGGCCGGTGGCGATCACGTGGGCGCCGGCGGCGGCGAGCGCCACGGCGGTCGCCGCGCCGATGCCGCGGGTGGCGCCGGTGACGAGGGCGATCTTCTCGGAAAGCGGCCGATCGGGCACGTCTACCTCGCGCTTGGAGAGCGGTTCAGCCGTCCGCCGTGATCTCGACGCTGGGCGCCGAGCGGCGGGCGGGTCCATGGTGGACCGCCTCGATGTTGTTGCCCTCGGGGTCGAGCACGAAGGCGGCGTAATAGTCGGGATGATAGCCGCGCAGGCCGGGGGCGCCGTTGTCGCGCCCGCCGGCGGCAAGGGCGGCGGCATGGAAGCGGTCCACGCTCGCGCGATCCCTTGCCTGGAAGGCGAGGTGCGCGCGGCCGGTGGGTGGCGAGCCCGCGCTCACGAACAGCTCGTCGGCGAAGAAATAGCCGTCCCCGTCCTCCACGGGAACGCCCAGCACCCCGAACACTGCGCCATAGAAGCGCCGGCAGGCCTCAAGGTCGCGCACCACCAGTTGCACGTGGTCCAGGAGGCGGCCGCGGTGCCAGGTGGCAAGCTCCACCAAGGCTCAGCTCGCCTCTGCCAGCAAGGACAGCTGCTGCGACGACACCTGGCTGGAACGGTCGGTGAGCGGGGTCGGATAGTCGCCGGTGAAGCAGTGGTCGGTGAATTGCGGCCGCGCCGGGTCGCGGGCCTCGAAGCCCATGGCCCGGTAGACACCGTTCACCGAGAGGAAAGCGAGCGTATCGGCGCCGATATAGCGCCGCATGCCTTCCAGATCGTGGGTGGCGGCGAGCAGCTTGTCCCGGTCCGGCGTGTCGATGCCGTAATAATCGGGGTGGGTGATGGGCGGCGAGGCGATGCGGAAGTGCACCTCCTTGGCGCCGGCATCGCGCATCATCTGCACGATCTTCACCGAGGTGGTGCCGCGCACCAGGCTGTCGTCCACCAGCACGATGGACTTGCCTTCCACCACCGAGCGGTTGGCGGAGTGCTTCATCCGCACGCCCTGGTCCCGCACCGACTGGGTCGGCTGGATGAAGGTGCGTCCCACATAGTGGTTGCGGATGATCCCCAGCTCGTAGGGGATGCCGGAGAACTGGGAGAAGCCGATGGCCGCCGGCACGCCGGAATCCGGCACCGGCACGATCACATCGGCCGAGGCGGGGCTTTCCTGCGCCAGCACCTGGCCCATGGTCTTGCGCACCTGGTACACCGAACGCCCGCCCACCACGGAATCGGGCCGGGCAAAATAGATGTACTCGAAGATGCAGGGGCGCGGCGCCATCTCCGGGAACGGCTTGAAGGAGGTCACGCCCTCCTCGTCGATGACGATCACCTCGCCGTTCTCCACGTCCCGCACATAGCGCGCGCCGATGATGTCGAGGGCGCAGGTCTCCGAGGCGAGGATGGGGGCGCCGTCCAGCGAGCCCAGCACCAGCGGGCGGATGCCGAGCGGATCGCGGGCGCCGATGAGCTTCTTGTTGGTGAGCGCCACCAGCGAATAGGCGCCCTCCAGCGACCTGATGGCGTCGATGAAGCGGTCGATGAAGCGCGGCTTCTTGGAGCGCGCCACGAGGTGCAGGATCACCTCGGTATCGGTGGTCGACTGGGTGATGGCGCCCTCGCGCACCAATTGGCGGCGCAGGGTGATGCCGTTGGTGAGGTTGCCGTTGTGGCCCACCGCGAAGCCGCCGGCGTCGAGCTCGGCGAACAGCGGCTGCACGTTGCGCAGCAGGGTCTCGCCGGTGGTGGAGTAGCGCACGTGGCCGACGGCGCTGTCGCCCGGCAGGCGGGCGATGACGCGGGCGTCGGAGAAGGTGTCGCCGACGAGGCCCAGGCGCCGCTCGGAATGGAAGCGCCGCCCGTCATAGGAAACGATGCCTGCCGCTTCCTGGCCACGGTGCTGGAGCGCGTGGAGGCCGATGGCGGTGATGGCCGCCGCCTCCGGATGATTGTAGATGCCGAAGACGCCGCATTCCTCGCGGAGGCGATCGCCGTTCAGGTCGAGATCCAAATCCGAACGCGCCGGATAGGTATCGGACAGATGGTCCACCCCTTCCGGCGCCGCCTCGTTGTGCGCGTCCATTCCAAACCTCCGCGGCCCTTGGCCGGTGCCGCGCATCGCTCGGCCGGCGGGCAGGTCCCGCCGCCTTCGTGGTGCCCCCACAGCAGGGCCGGTGCGGCCAGATCGCAGGATCCGGCCACGCGCACCCCATGCCCAAGATCAGGCCCGCCCCTCCCCGCGACGCGGGCGAAGGCAACGGGTGCTAGCGCCCGCTTCCCGAGGGAGCCGGCGCGGTCGGGGCGGCGGGCGCGGCAGGCACGTCGCCCTCGTCGCCGGCGGGCGACTTTCTTAAGCTTGTTCAAAATGGTGTTTTTCAGGGTCATCCGGCAACTGGCCCATAAGCCAATCCCCCGCACTTTGCAGCGCCGGGCGCGATTTGGCGTCCAGAACCCATGGCGGCTGGCTCTTGGCCGGGACCAGCCAGTTGAAAAACAGGAACGCAACCACCATGACGAGAAGGCCGCGCGCGAGACCGAACAGGAAGCCGAGCGAGCGGTCGACCGGACCGATGCGGCTGTCGAGCACCATGTCGGAGATTCGCGCGGTGATGATGGAGGCGATTAGCAGCGTGCCGAGGAAGAGAATCGCCACTGTCGTCGCGGTCGCTGCCATGTCCTGCGTGATGTAGGGCTTCACGTAGGGCAAGGTCGACTTATAGAAATAAAGGGTGACGCCGGCGGCGACGACCCAGGACAGGATGCTGAAGACTTCGCGCAGCAGCCCGCGAACCATCGCGAGGATGCCGGAAAGCAGCATCACCGAGATCACAATGATGTCCAGCAAAGTCACAGGCATCGGTGCTATGATCCGTGGTGGGCGCGGACCCCGAAGGCGCCTGCGCGGGACACGACCTCACGCCCCCCGAAAGGACGAGCCGGCGCCGGGTCATATAGCCCGCGCGGATGGCCGCGTCATCTCCGCAGATCGCCTCAGCTTTTTCCGAACCGCGTGCGCGGGCCCGCTCCTCCTGCGCGCGGGGCGGCGGCAGGTCGGGCCGCGCCTCC
>NZ_JBNFNU010000182.1:0-8207 GCF_057364445.1 Xanthobacter sp. BG11Y11_SDJG | reverse complement strand
CCGCAAAACGCGGAGACGGCATCTGCGGCGATCAGGTTGAAGCGGACGTTCCGGCGCCGCCGTCGATCCCCCTTGAACGGGGGACCTGAACGGAACCGGGTCCACCGGGGGCAGGCCCAGATCCTTCCGCTCGCCACCAATTTTCAGGCCGCGCTCCTCGCCCGGCGCTGGAATGCCGCGCTTGTGATCGTCCGGGTGCTGGAGATGCCGGCGGGCGCGGGGGCCGATCTCGCGTGCCGTCCCGGCGGCGGCCGCGCCTGGCCTAGGCCCGCCAGGCGATGTCGGCCCGCAGACCCGGCGACGGCGCGCGGTTCGCCAGCAGCAAGCGGGCGCCGACCCGTTCCGCCGCGAGGGCGGCAATGGTGAGGCCGAGCCCACTGCCCGGCGCGGCCTGACCGCGGCCGCGGAAGAAGCGCTCGGTGGCGCGCGGCAATTCGTCCGGCGGCATCCCCGGCCCGTCGTCCTCCACGCGGATGGCGCCCGGCGGCGAGGTCCACCGTACGGCGCCGCCCGGCGCGGCGTGGGCGGCGGCATTCTCGTGCAGGTTCCGCAAGGCGAGGTGGAGCGTCTCGCGATCCACGCGCACGGTCAGCGCGTCCAGTTCCGGCGCGATGGTCACCGTCAGGCCGGGGGAGGCGGGCGTGTGGGCGACGATATCGCGCAGCATCGCGCCGGCATTGACCGGCTCGGCCGTCAGCGGCTGCGCCCGCGCTTCGAGCTTGGCCAGCACGAGCAGCTGCCGCACCAGTCGGGTGGACCGGTCGACGGCGGCCAGCATCTGGCGCAGGGCGGCCTGCCGCGTCGCGGCATCGTCGGTGGCGAGGGCGATCTGCGCCTGGGTCTTCAGGCCCGCCAGCGGCGTGCGCAGTTCGTGGGCAGCGAAGGCGGTGACATCGCGCTCATGGCGGCGCGCCGCCTCCAGCTTGCCGAACAGCTCGTTGATGGCGCCGATCAGCGGTCGCACTTCCTGCGGGGCCTGCGCGGGCGCGATCGGGCGCATGTCCTCGCCGTCGCGCACGGCGATTTCCCGGGCCACCGCATGGAGCGGCGCAAGGCCCCGGCCGAGGCTGATCCAGATCAGCAGCCCGAGCAGCGGCGTGATGAGGAGCGCCGGCGCGAGCAGCCCGGCAAGCAGGTCGCGCACCAGCCGGTCGCGCAGGCCGATGCGGTCGCCCACCATCACGCGCACCCCCTTCTCGGCATCGACGATGGTGAAGACGCGCCAGGTCTCGCCGTCCACCCTACGCTCGGAGAAGCCTTCGGAGGGACCGGCCAGCGCCGCGTCGGGAGCGCCGCCGGAGCGCGCCACCAGTTCGCCGTCCAGCGACCAGATCTGGCACGAGAGCTGGCGCTCGTAGCCCGCCTGCGGCTGGGGCAGAGGCGCGGCCGCGGCGGCGATGTTGCCGCCGCGCACCAGGGAATGGACCATGCGCGCCGCCTCCTGCAGGCGGGCGTCGAGCACATGCTCCAGCTCGCTGCGGCTGCCCAGCGAGATCCAGGCCATGGCGCTGAGCCAGATGGCGCCGGTGGCGGCGAGCAGGATCAGGAACAGGCGCCAGCGCAGGGATGTCATGGCGTCCCTTTCACCCGGTAGCCGAGGCCGCGCACGGTCTCGATGGCCGTCCGCCCCACCTTGGCGCGCAGGTTGTGGATGTGGACCTCCACCGTGTTGCTCTCCACCTCCTCCTGCCAGCCATAGAGGCGTTCCTCGATCTCGCTCTTGGAGCGGATGACGCCCGGCCGCTCCATGAGCGCGGCGAGCACCGCGAATTCGCGGCGCGAGAGGGCGACGGCGCGTCCCTCCACGGTGGCGCTGAGGCCCGCGGGATCGAGCACGAGGCCGGCCGCCTGGAGCGTCGGTTCCGCCCGGCCCTGGCCGCGGCGGGCGATGGCGCGCACGCGGGCGGCGAGTTCGTCGAGGTCGAACGGCTTGCCGAGATAGTCGTCGGCGCCCGCATCGAGGCCGCGCACCTTGTCCGCGATCTCGTCGAGGGCGGTCAGCAGCAGCACCGGGGTCACGTCCTTGGCGGCGCGCAGTTCGGCGAGGATGTCGAGGCCGGAGCCGTCCGGCAGCATGAGGTCGAGCACCACCGCGTCGAACCGGGTCGCGGCCAAAGCCGCCCGCGCATCGGCGCAGGCGTCCACCCGCTCGACGCGCGCGCCCGCCAGCTCCAGCCCGACTTTCAATCCGTCCGCGAGGACCGGATCGTCCTCGACCACCAGAATGCGCATCGCTCTCCTCCTGCGGACCTGCCCCTCCTACGGCCAGCTTAAGGCTGGCTTAAGGTGGGCACCGCAGGGAGCGCCCCGGCATTCGCGAGGAGGCGCCCTTGGTCATCAGAGTTCTGCCGCAGGCGATTCTTGCCGCCGTCGCGGCGATGCCGCTCCTGGTCGCGGCGCCGACCGCGGCACAGGCGCCCTTGCGCGCCGAGGAGGCGTTCCGCCTCTCGGCCGCCCGTGAGCACGACGGCACCGTTCTGCTGCGCTGGACCATCGCTCCGCGCACCTATCTCTATCGCGAGAGCCTCAAGGCGCGCCACGGCGGCGCCGAGATCGCGCTCGCGACGCCTCCGGGCGAAGAAAAGGACGACCCGAACTTCGGCCGGGTGGAAATCTATCACGGCGCCGCGGAGGCGCGCGCGCGGGGCGTGCCGGACCGCGGCGCGCTGGAGGCCACCTTCCAGGGCTGCGCCGAGGACGGCGTGTGCTACCCCACCGGCGCGCATGCGGGGTGGACCTCGCGACGCTCGCCGTCGCCGAAGCCCGCGCGAGGCCTTCCCGGAACCGAAGGGGATGGGCGCAGCATCGGCCGGAGCGCTGTCCCGGCCGACTGCTCCCGCGGCGCCTTCGCCGGCCGGCGGGGAGAACGATGCGGCAAGCCTCTCCGGGCCGCTGCCAGCGGTGCTCGCGGCCTTCCTCGGCTTCGGGCTGCTGCTCGCCTTCACGCCCTGCGTCTTCCCGATGATCCCGATCCTCTCCGGCATCCTGGCAGGCGGCGGGGAAAGCCCCACCCGACGCCGCGGCTTCGTGCTGTCGTGCGCCTATGTGCTCGCCATGGCGGCGGCCTACGGGGTGGTCGGCCTCGCCGCCGGCTGGTCGGGGGCGAACCTCCAGGCGGCGCTGCAGACGCCCCTGGCGCTCGGTCTCATGGCGGCGGTTCTGGTGGTGCTGGCGCTCGCCATGTTCGGCCTGTTCGACCTCGCGCTGCCGGCCGGCCTTGCCGGACGCCTCTCCGCTGGCGGGCGCGGCAGCTCGGTGGCTGGCGCTGCGCTGCTGGGCTTCGGCTCGGCGCTGGTGGTCGGCCCATGTGTGACGCCGCCGCTCGCCGCCGCACTGCTCTATGCCGCCCAGACCGGCGACGGCCTGCGCGGCGGCGCGGCGTTGTTCATGCTCGGCCTCGGCATGGGCCTGCCTTTGGTGGCCGCCGGCACCTTCGGCGCGCGCATCCTGCCCCGCTCGGGGCCCTGGCTCGGGCGGGTGAAGGCCGTCTGCGGCGTGATGTTCCTCGCCGTTGCGGTGGCGCTGGCCTCGCGCCGTTCTGCCGGGGCGGCCGGCCTGGCGCTGTGGGGCGCGCTGGCGGTGGGCGTCGGCGTGTTCGCCGGCAGCCTTGAGCGGATCGACGGCGCGCGCGGCGCCATGCCGCGCCTCGGCAGGCCGCGGGCCGTGGTGGCGCTGCTCTATGGCGTGCTGCTGATCATCGGTGCCGCGGGCGGCGCGGGCGATCCGCTGCGCCCGCTTGGCTTCCTGGCGGCGCGCGGCGCGCCGGAGGCCGCCGGACCGTTGGAGACCCGCGTCTCCTCTCCCGGCGCCTTCGACGCAGCGCTGGCGGAGGCCAAAACCGGCGACGGGCCGGTGCTGGTCACCTTCACCGCCGGCTGGTGCACGGTCTGCAAATCCAACGAGGCGGTGATGGCCGAGCCGCAGGTGCGCGCCCGCATCGGCCGCCTGCCGGTCATCGCTGCGGACGTGACCGAATACGGCGCGCAGCAGCGGGCGCTCATGAAGCGCCACGACGTGGTCGGCCCGCCGACCTTGTTCCTGATGGATGCCACCGGCCGCGAGGTGCCGCATTCGCGGCTGATCGGCCCCGTCACCCCCGACGACCTTTCCGCGCTCGCGGCGAAGGCCGGCCTGTGAGCCGGCGCCTTTCTCACCCCAGCCCCAATCCCGGAGACCACATGCGCCGCAGGGACCTCTTCCGCCTCGCCGCCCTTTCCGCCGTCCTCGCGCTGGGCGCCGCTCCGGCGCGCGCCCAGGCGCTCGACGTGGAGGCGATCCTCAACGATCCGCAGGCGCCGACCTCCGGCAACCCGAGAGGCGACGTCACCATCGTCGCGTTCCTCGACTACAACTGCCCCTACTGCAAGAAATCCGCGCCCGACCTCGCCCGCGTGGTGAAGGAGGATGGCCGCATCCGCGTGGTCTACAAGGACTGGCCGGTCATCACCGAGGCCTCGGTCTATGGCGCCCAACTCGCGCTCGCCGCCGGCTATCAGGGCAGGTATCTGGCGGCGCACGACGCGCTCATGGGCATCCCCGGCCGGCGCATCGGCGAGGCGCAGATGCTCCAGGCGGTGGCGGCCGTGCCGGGCCTCGACATGAAGCGCCTCCAGGCGGACCTCGATGCCCATGGTCAGGAGATCATCGCCCTGCTGAAGCGCAACGGCGCGCAGGCGGACCAGCTCGGGCTGCGCGGCACGCCCACCTATCTGGTCGGCCCTCTGCTTGCCTCGACGCTGGACTATGCCAGCTTCAAGCGCGCCATCGCCGAGGCGCGCCGCCGCCAGGCCGGGGAGTGACTGCCCGCATGGCCGCTCCCGATCTTCCCCGCCGCGCCGTGCTGGCGGCTGGCCTGCGCCTCGGCATCCTTGCCGCCCCGCTGGGGCTCGCCGCGTGCGTCACCGCTACCGACACTCCGCTGCCCACCAAGGCGCCGCCGCGCCTGTCCCCCGCCGATGCCCGGCGCTATGGCGCGCTGGAGGATCAGGGCATCCCCATTCCCGGCGTCGACCCGGACGATCTCGCGCCGCGCAATGTGCGCCAACTCGTGCAGGACCCCACCGGGCAGCAGCCGGGCACGCTGGTGGTCGATGCGAAGAACCGCTTCCTCTATCTGGTCCAGGAGAACGGCCGGGCGCTGCGCTACGGCGTCGGCGTCGGCAAGGAAGGCCTGGAATTCTCCGGCACCGCGGCGGTGGGCTACAAGCGCGAATGGCCGAGCTGGCGGCCCACCGATGCCATGATCGCGCGCGAGCCGGCGCGCTACCGGCCCTGGGCCGGCGGCATGGCGGGCGGGGCGCAGAACCCGCTCGGCGCGCGCGCGCTCTATCTCTTCAAGGACGGCAAGGACACGCTCTACCGCATCCACGGCACCAACGAGCCATGGACCATCGGCGAGGCGGTCTCCTCGGGCTGCATCCGCATGATGAACCAGGATGTGATCGACCTCTACCGGCGCGTGCCGGACGGCGCCAAGGTGGTGGTGGTGCAGGGGTGAGAGGCCGGCCGCGCCGGGGACCATGCGTGCGCCGGCGCGGCAGTTCCGGGCGCTCGGACGCTGTTCAGATCGTGAGGGCGGTGGAATGGCTCCCCGAGCAGGACTCGAACCTGCGACCATTCGATTAACAGTCGAACGCTCTACCAACTGAGCTATCGGGGATCAGGCCGCTACGGGCCGAGGCGCGCCATATAGCAACGGCACGGGAGAATGTGAAGCGGCAAGGCGATCTTTTTCCCCGGCTGCGGCATGGCGCCGGGGACAAGCCGAGGCAGAAACCCCATGGCGCAACGCTCGCCGGGGGCTCCGGCCGGCGGCCCTGGGCCGCCGGTGCGCAGGCGTCAGGCGCTGGCGCGCGCCTGAGGAAGGGCGGGCGCGGCGTACCGCCCGCCGGCCTGGTCGCCGGCCTGATTGCCGGTCTGGGCGTCCAATTCGTGGGCGAACTGGGCGTAATAGAGGCCGTAATAGCGCCCGCGCTTCTCCAGCAGGTCCTCGTGCCGGCCGCTTTCCACCACGCGTCCGGCCTCCACCACGCAGATGCGGTCGGCGCGGACCACGGTCTGGAGGCGGTGGGCGATGACGATGGTGGTGCGCGCGTGCTGCAGTTCCTGCAGCGCCTTCTGCACCTCCGCCTCCGATTCGCTGTCGAGCGCGGCGGTGGCCTCGTCCAGCAGCAGGATGGGGGCGTTCTTGAGGAAGGCGCGGGCGATGGCGACGCGCTGGCGCTGGCCACCGGAAAGCTGGGCGCCGTGCTCGCCGACCGCGGTGTCGTAGCCGTGCTCGAACGACATGATGAAGTTGTGGGCGTGGGCGGCCTTGGCGGCGGCGACGATCTCCTCTTCGCTCGCGCCCGGGCGGCCGAAGCCGATATTGTCGCGGATGGTGCCGGAGAACAGATAGACGTCCTGGCTCACCAGGGCGCTCGCGGCGCGCACCGAGCTACGCGTCACGCTCTTCAGGTCGACGCCGTCGAGGAGGATGGCGCCCCCCTGCGGATCGTAGAAGCGCTCGATGAGGTTGATGATGGTGCTCTTGCCGCCGCCGGACTGGCCCACCAGCGCCGTGGTCTGGCCGGGCTCGGCGAGGAGCGAGAGGCCGCGCAGGACCGGTTCTCCTTGACGGTATCCGAAGACCACGTCCTTGAACTCGATCTGCCCGCGCGGGTGGGCGATGGCCGGGGTACCCGGCGCGTCGTGCTCCACGGCCGGGGTATCGAGCAGCTGGAACAGCATGCGCGCGCCCATGATGTGGGGCACGATGTCCAGGTGCAGCCGGGCGAGGCGCTTGGCCGGCTCGTAGGCCAGCAGCAGCGCGGTCAGCACGGAGAAGAACTGGCCCGGAGAGCGGTCCGCTACGATCACGTTGTAGCCGGCATAGAGGATCACGCCGCCGATGGCGAGGCCGCCGAGCGCCTCCATCAGCGGGCTCGACTTCGCCTGGGTGCGGATCAGCCGGTTGCTGGCCTGCTCCACCTGGTCGATGTAGGCGTGGGTGCGCTCGCGCATCTGGTCTTCGAGCGTGTAGGCCTTCACCGTGCGGATGCCCTGGAACACCTCGAGGGCGATGGAGGACAGCTTCACGCCCGAGGTGAAACCGGTGGTGAAGATGTGCTTCGACTTGCGGATCAGCGCCCGCGTGCCCAGCACCGCCGCCGGCATCACCACCAGGGCGACCACGGCCAGGAACGGGTCCTGCACAATGGCCACGCCCGCCAGCATCACCAGCGAGAGCGCGTCGCGGCCCATGGAGGAGATGACCAGCTCCAGGCTGCCGCGCGCGCCGTTGGCGCCGGCATTGAAGCGCATGCTGGTCTCGGCCGTGTGGCGCTGGGCGTAGTAGGAGACGTCCTGGTGCAGCAGCTGCTCGAAGGCGCGCTTCTGATTGTCGGCGACGATGCGGTTGCCGACCCGCGCCATGGTGATGACCTGGCCGTAGGCGGACGCGCCCTTGATGACGGACAGCGCCATGACCGCCAGCGCCACGCCCCACACCGCCTCGGGGGTGGGGGTGACGAAGATCGCGTCCACCGCGTCCTTCATGATATAGGCGAGGCCCGCGGTGCATGCGCCCATCGTGCCCATCATGAGGAAGGCGAGCGCATATCCCTTCCAGTGGCGGCGCCCGTCCTGCAGCAGCAGGCGGCGGAGCACCGTCACGGTCTCATCACGATCAAGCTTGGGCTTTTGCCCGGCGGGCTGTTTCGGGTTCATTCCCATCTCCGGCGGCGCGCGCACGCGGGCCGCTTCGTGGCCGTTGAAGACCTCCGCACGCGCCAAGTCAATGTCGGCCCCTTGAGGGCGGCGCGCCCTGGCCGGAGGCCGGCGGCAAAACGGAAGCGGGCGAAACGGCTTGGCCTCGGCTTCCCGGCGCGGCCGGTGCGGGGTCATAAGGCCGCGGAGGACCGGGGGCGCGGGCAGCGCTGCGCCCTGACGCAAGGGGATGTCCGGCCCTGGGAAAGCTGGAGGCCACGCCCGGAATCGAACCGGGGTGCACGGATTTGCAGTCCGCTGCGTAACCACTCCGCCACGTGGCCTCACGGAGAGGCGTTCTTAAGGGGTTCGCCACACCGGCGCAAGCGCCGGCTTGGGCTTTGTCCCGGCCGGGCTCGAGCGAATAGGCGTGGCGTATTCAGCGTGCCTCGGTCCGCCTTTCCGGCCGTGCCCGGGCGCCTGCGGCGGCTCTGCGGCGCGGGCGCCGGCCGCGCGGTCGC
>NZ_JBNFNU010000181.1:0-8239 GCF_057364445.1 Xanthobacter sp. BG11Y11_SDJG | reverse complement strand
GGCGAGGACGCGGCGTCAGCGCGTCGACCCGCTCGGCCGGCCGCTGCGCAGTCCAGGACTATGGCGACGACTTCACCGTGAAGTGCCGGACGAGGTGGACGCCCAGCGCGCCCGCCGCGTGCTGGAGGAGCTGCGCCGCCGCCTGGAACAGCCCCTGCGGCCGCAGATCGAGCTCGACTATCTGGAGCGCCTGCTGAAGGGGCTGTGAGCCGGCCGGCCCCTGCGCCCCGAAGGCCGTGAAGCACCGCGCCGTCATGCCCCGCTCATCCGGGGCATCCACTTCCCCGCCTGCGGGCGGCCGAAGGTGAAGCGTCGGACGAGCCGCGACGTGGATCCCCCGGACAAGCCGGGGGATGACGGCGGTGAACGTCGGTGAGGGGAGCGGCAAGCCTCCAGCTGCCGATCATGCTCCGTGACCGGAGCATCCTCGCACCCGCACCGCCGCGCGGCCGGCCGCGAAAAAGGCCCTCCGATCAAGCCGGAGGGCCACGGCCGTGAAGCGGACAGACGCCGCGGGCAAGTGCAGCGCAAGTGCAGGGCGGGCGGCGAGCGCCCGGCAGCGATGCCGCCGGCGATGTCCCGGAACGATACGCATCCGCCACGGAACCGTCGGTCCCCGGCGGCGGTGACAGAACGAGGCCTGAACGAAAGCGGCGCGAATCGCTGCGCCGGCACGGTTGGCCGTTCGTTCCGCAGCGCTGGGCGCTGACACGGCCTGATCCCCTGAAGCAGCGGCTCCGGCCGCGGTCACGGCCGGAGCGCCCGCCCCTCAGGTGTTCATGGAATCGAAGAAGTCCTGGTTGGTCTTGGTCTGGCGCAGCTTGTCCAAAAGGAACTCGATGGCGTCCACCGTGCCCATGGGATTGAGGATGCGCCGCAGGACGTACATCTTCTTGAGCGTGTCGGCCGGGACCAGCAGCTCCTCCTTGCGGGTGCCGGAGCGGGTGATGTCGATGGCCGGGAACACGCGCTTGTCGGACACCTTGCGGTCGAGGATGACCTCGGAATTGCCGGTGCCCTTGAACTCCTCGAAGATCACCTCGTCCATGCGCGAGCCGGTCTCGATCAGCGCCGTGGCGATAATGGTCAGCGAGCCGCCTTCCTCGATGTTGCGCGCCGCGCCGAAGAAGCGCTTCGGCCGCTGCAGGGCGTTGGCGTCCACGCCGCCGGTCAGCACCTTGCCGGAGGACGGCACGACGGTGTTGTAGGCGCGGCCCAGGCGGGTGATGGAATCCAGCAGGATCACCACGTCGCGGCCGTGCTCCACCAGGCGCTTGGCCTTCTCGATCACCATCTCGGCGACCTGCACATGGCGCGAGGCCGGCTCGTCGAAGGTGGAGGAGACCACCTCGCCCTTCACCGAGCGCTGCATGTCGGTGACTTCCTCCGGCCGCTCGTCGATCAGCAGCACGATCAGGAAGCATTCCGGATGGTTGGCGGTGATGGACTTGGCGATGTTCTGCAGCAGCACCGTCTTGCCGGTGCGCGGCGGGGCGACGATGAGGCCGCGCTGGCCTTTGCCGATGGGCGCCACGATGTCGATGATTCGCGGCGAAAAGTCTTTCTTGGTCCCGGTCGGCTCTTCGTGCTCGAGCTTGAGTCGCTCGTCCGGATAGAGCGGCGTCAGGTTGTCGAAATTGATCTTGTGGCGCGCTTCTCGGGGTCCTCGAAATTGATCGTGTTGACCTTGAGCAGCGCGAAATAGCGTTCGCCCTCCTTGGGAGAGCGGATCTGGCCCTCGACCGTGTCGCCGGTGCGCAGTCCGAAGCGGCGGATCTGGGAGGGGGAGACGTAGATGTCGTCCGGCCCGGGCAGATAATTGGCCTCCGGCGAGCGCAGGAAGCCGAAGCCGTCCTGGAGCACCTCCACCACGCCCTCGCCGATGATCTCGGTCTCGGTGGCGGCGAGCTGCTTGAGGATCGCAAACATCAGCTCCTGCTTGCGCAGCGTGCTGGCGTTCTCCACCTCGTTCTCTTCGGCAAAGGCGAGGAGTTCGACCGGAGTCTTGGACTTGAGGTCTTGAAGTTTCACTTCCCGCATAAGGGAAAGCCTCGATATGTCTTTGGGATTTCCCGGTCCGATCAGGGTGTGATCGCAGCCGGTGGGTCTGGATGGACGGGAGATCGCAGGTCTTCAGGGAGAGCCGGCCTGAGCCTTCACCTGACGCGCGAGCCGGCCCCATTCTGGGATCGCACCCATGACGGGATCGCGGCTGTGGGACGCACGTTTGCCTGCGTTGAGGAAAGCAGCGCGAAGATAGGGGGCTGATTTCCGCCGCGCAAGCCCTCCCAAAGCAGGATCGGATCAAATGCGACCCGCCCGATCGGCAAATCGCACTCTAACTTCATGAGATTGAACGCTTCTTCGCATCCAGGCGCGGTGTAAGCCGATCGCCGCGCGCGCTCGCGTCGCAGGCGACATCAAAAAGGTTTGACCACCACCAGGATGACGATGCCGATCATCAGCACGGTGGGCACCTCGTTGGCGATGCGGAAGAAGCGCTGGGAGCGGGTGTTGCGGTCGTTCGCGAAGTCGCGCACCCAGCGGGACAGAAAGCCGTGCATGCCTGACATGGCGAGCACCAGCGCGAACTTGGCGTGGAACCAGGGCGCCACATACCACCAGCCCTCATAAGCGAGCCACAGGCCGGCGAGCCAGGTGACCGCCATCGCCGGGTTGATGATCGCCTTGAGCAGCCGGCGCTCCATGACCTTGAAGGTTTCCGACTGCGCCGAACCCGCCGGCGCCGTGCAGTGGTAGACCATCAGGCGCGGCAGATAGAGCATGCCCGCCATCCAGGAGATGACGGCGAGGATGTGCAGCGCCTTGATCCACTCGTAGAGCATTCCCGTCCCCGATATTCACCAGCCGATGAAAAGGCTTGCGTTCACAGCGCCCGGCGCACGCCCTCCACCAGTTTTTCCACATGCGCGATCGGGGTTTCGGGACGGATGCCGTGGCCCAGGTTGAAGATGTGGCGCACGCCCAGGAAATCGCTGCGGATGCGGGCGATCTCCTCCTCCAGCGCGGCGCGCCGGCGATCAATCGCAGCGGATCGAGATTGCCCTGGAGCGCCACCTTGTCGGAGAGGCGGGTGCGGGCCGCGCGGCGGTCCGCCGCCCAGTCGAGGCCGATGGCGGCGATGCCGGTCGCGGCCATGCGCTCCAGCGCCTCCAGGTTCGCGCCTTTCGGAAAGGCGATCACCGGCACGCTCGGATGGCGGCCGGCGAGCGCTTCGACGATGCGCGCCATGGGTTCGGCGCACCAGCGCTCGAACGAGGCGGGATCGAGCACGCCGGACCAGGTGTCGAAGATCTGCACCGCATCGGCGCCGGCCTCGATCTGCCCGCACAGATGGGTGATGGAGGCCTCCACCAGACGGTCGATGAGGCGCTGGAACACGGCCTCGTCGCGCAGCGCCAGCAGGCGGGCCGGGGCCTGGTCGTCGGTGCCGTGGCCCGCCACCATGTAGGTGGCCACCGTCCAGGGCGCGCCGCAAAAGCCGATCAGCGCCGTCTCGTGCGGCAGCGCCGCCCGCGTCAGCGCGATCGCCTCGTAGACCGGGCCGACCTTGGCGCGATCGAGCACAGGGGCGAGGGCCGCGATGCCGGCCTGGTCCGTCACCGGCGCGAGCCGCGGTCCCTCTCCGGCCTCGAAGGTGAGGTCGACGCCGAGCGCGTGGGGGATGATGAGAATGTCGGAGAAGATGATCGCCGCATCGAAGCCGAAGCGGCGGATCGGCTGCAGCGTCACCTCGGCGGCGAGCTTCGGCGTGTAGCACAGGTCCAGGAAGCCGCCGGCATGGGCCCGCACTTCCCGATATTCGGGCAGATAGCGCCCGGCCTGGCGCATCATCCAGAATGGCGGCGGGTCGAGCGGCTCCCCGCCCAGCACCTTCAGGATGCGCGATTGCGTGGCGCGCGGCAGGGTCATCCCCATCCCTTCTAAAAAGAGAGTCTATTTATAAAAGAGAGTCTTTGGAGTCTTAGGGGTTGATTAACCATTCGCAGGGCCGTCGACAACCGATCCACAGACGGACACGCCACCGCACCCCCACTTGATGCGTGTGCGAAGCCGGCGAAACGTCGGTTAATGAAGGGTTAACGCCGGGCAGCCAGCGGGCGTCCACATTCCCCCACAGGCCGGCGGTGAAACGGCTCCACTCCGGCTTCATTGTGGATGACGATCCCCGTTCTCCCCGCACTTGCCTTCCCGGTCGCGAGCGGGCATGGCTTCTCAACAGGCTTTCACAGGACCGGTGGACAAGCGTGAGCGCAGTGAAATCGCCAAGCGAAAGCTACTTCCACCTGCACCTCGTGTCCGATGCCACCGGCGAGACGCTGATCAATGTGGGCCGGGCCGCCTGCGCCCAATATGCCAACGTGCTGCCCATAGAACACGTCTACCCTTTGGTCCGTTCCATGAAGCAGCTGGAGCGGGTGCTGTCCGAGATCGAGAGCAATCCCGGCATCGTGCTCTATACGCTGGTGGACAAGGAGATCCGAGAGCGCCTCAAGGTGCGCTGCCGCGAGCTGGGCGTGCCCTACATGTCGGTGCTGGCGCCGGTGGTGCAGCTGTTCCAGTCGTATCTCGGCGGCGAGCCGACGCCGCGCATCGGCGGCCAGCATTCGCTCGACGCCAGCTATTTCAAGCGCATCGACGCGCTCAACTTCACGGTGATGCACGACGACGGCCACATGACCGACGACCTGGAGGCGGCCGACGTGGTGCTCCTCGGCGTCTCGCGCACCTCGAAGACCCCCACCTCCATCTATCTCGCCAACCGGGGCATCAAGACCGCCAATATCCCGCTGGTGCCCAATGTGCCGCTGCCGAGCAACATCGAGAGCTTGAAGGCGCCTTGGTGGTGGGCCTCGTCGCCAGCGCGGAGCGGATCGTCGAGATCCGGCAGAACCGGCTGCTCGGCCTCAATGCGGCCAGCGGCAGCACCTCCTATACCGACCGCGAGGCGGTGTCGGAGGAGATCAACTTCTCGCGCCGCCTGTGCGCGCGCAACGGCTGGCCGCTGATCGACGTGACGCGGCGCTCCATCGAGGAGACCGCCGCCACCATCGTCGCCTTGCTTGCGGAGCGGCGCCGCCGCGCCATCGCGGAGACCTGATTTCCCATGACCTTATGGCGCGGCGAGCAGCCGCTGATCCTGGCGTCGAAGAGCGCGACCCGGCTGACCCTTCTCGTCCATGCCGGGCTGCCGGTGGAGACGGTCGCGGCCGACGTGGACGAGCGCGCATTGGAGGCCGACGCGGGCGATATCGAGCCGGCCCAGGTCGCGCTGCTCCTGGCCCGGGCGAAGGCGCTGGGCGGCGCCAGGGCGGCGCCGGGCCGCATCGTCGTCGGCGCTGACCAGACCCTGGCGCTGGGCCCCGAGATCTTCCACAAGCCGCGCACCGTGGAGGCCGCCCGCGACCAGCTTCGGCGCCTGTCGGGCCACACCCATGCGCTGCATTCCGCGGTGGCGGTGGCGTTCGACGGCACGGTGGTGTTCGACGCGGTGGTGAGCGCCTTCCTGACCATGCGCGCGCTCTCCGACGATACGCTCGACACCTATCTCTCCGCCGCTGGCCAGCGGGTGCTCACCTCGGTGGGCGCCTATCAGTTGGAGGCGGTGGGCGTGCACCTGTTCACGCGGGTGGACGGGGACCACTTCACCATCTTGGGATTGCCGCTGCTCCAGCTGCTCGCCTTCTTCCGCGAGCAGGGGCTGCTGCCGTGAGCGCGGAACGAGGATAGGGCCATGACCACCAGGGTCTGCATCACCGGCCAGCCGGTCAGCTATTCCCGCTCGCCGCTGCTGCACGGCTTCTGGCTGAAGGAGCATGGCATCGACGGCTTCTACGGCCGCGAGGAGGTGCCGCCCGAGACTGCGCCGACTTCTACCGGTCGCTTGCGGACCGCGGCTATGCCGGCTGCAACGTGACGGCGCCCAACAAGGAGATCGCCTTCTCGGTGCTCGACGAGGCGGACCCCTCCGCCGTCGCGCTCGGGGCGGCCAACACCCTTTGGCTGGAGGGCGACCGGCTCTGCGGCGCGAACACCGACGGCTACGGCTTCCTCGCCAATCTCGACGCCACCGTTCCCGGCTGGGAGGGCGCGCGCCGGCTCGCTCTGGTGCTCGGCGCGGGCGGCGCCTCGCGGGCGGTGGTGCGGGGGCTGGTGGAGCGCGGCTTCGACCGGGTGCTGCTGGTGAACCGCACGCTGGCGCGCGCCGAGGAGGTGGCGAAGCCGTTTCCCGGTCAGGTCCACCCCAAAGGCTGGGACGCTGTGCCCGCGGCGCTGGCGGAGGCGGACATCCTCGTCAACACCACCAGCCTCGGCATGAAGGGCGCCGAGCCCATGGCCATCGACCTTGGGCCGCTCCGCGACGACGCGGTGGTGAGCGACGTGGTCTATGTGCCGCTCATCACCCCGCTTCTGAAGCTTGCGACCGCGCGCGGCCTGCGCAGCGTGGACGGACTCGGCATGCTGCTGCACCAGGGCGTGCCGGGCTTCGAACGCTGGTTCGGCGTCCGGCCCAAGGTGAGCGAGGCGCTGCGCGCCTTCATCATCGAGGACCTTCGCGCCAAGGGCCAGCTGGAGGCTTGAGCGGTGTGGATCCTCGGCCTCACCGGATCCATCGGCATGGGCAAGTCCGCCACCGCGGCCATGTTCCGCGCCCTCGGCGTGCCGGTGCACGATGCCGATGCGGCGGTGCACCGTCTCTATGAAGGCGCGGCGGTTGCGCCGGTGGAGGCGGCGTTTCCTGGCGTGACCCGGGACGGGGCCATCGATCGCCCGGCGCTCTCCGCGCGGGTGCTGAACGATGCGGACGCCATGAAGCGGCTGGAGGCCATCGTCCATCCCTTGGTGCGGGCGGAGGAGACGGCCTTCCTGGAGGCCGCCCGGCGCGCCGGCGCCCGGCTGGCGGTGCTCGACATCCCGCTTTTGTTCGAGACCGGCGGCGACGCGCGGGTGGACGCCATCGCGGTGGTGAGTGCGCCGATAGCTGTGCAGCGCGCCCGCGTTCTCGACCGTCCGGGGATGACGCCGGAGCGTTTCGAGGCCATCCTCGCGCGGCAGCTGCCGGACGCCGAGAAGCGCCGCCGCGCCCATTTCGTCATCGACACCGGCCGCGGCTTCGAGGCGGCGCGCCGTCAGGTGGCGGGCGTGGTGCGGGCGCTTTCTGGGCCCGGCCGGCGGGGGTGAGGGGGACAGGATGCGGGAGATCGTGCTCGACACCGAGACCACAGGCCTGGAAGCCCATGGCGGCGACCGGGTTGTGGAGATCGGCTGCGTGGAGATGGTGAACCGCATCCTCACCGGCAACGTCTTCCACGTCTACATCAATCCCGAGCGCGACATGCCGGTGGAAGCCTTCAACGTGCATGGGCTTTCCAGCGAATTCTTGTCCGACAAGAAGAAGTTCATCGAGATCGCGGATGACTTCATCGAATTCATCCAGAACGACACCCTGGTGATCCACAATGCCGCGTTCGACATCGGCTTCCTGAACGCGGAGCTGGAGCGCGCGGGCCGGCCGGTGATCGCCCGCGACCGGGTGATCGACACGCTGGCGCTGGCGCGGCGCAAGCATCCCGGCGGCGGCAACCGCCTCGACGATCTGATGAACCGCTACGGCATCGACAGTTCGCGCCGGGTGAAGCATGGCGCGCTGCTCGATGCGGAGCTGCTGGCCGAGGTCTATGGCGAGCTGCTCGGCGGGCGCCAGGCGAGCCTCATCGGTCTTGTGGAAGAGGTGTCGGAGGCGCCGCGCCTGGTGTCGGCCGCCATCGCCGCCGCGCGCCCCCGCCCCATGCCCCTGCCCTCCCGCGTGAGCGCCGCCGAGGCCGAAGCCCATGCCGCCTTCGTCGCCGGCCTGGGCGAGAAGGCCATCTGGCTCAGCTACGCGGAACGCGCGCCGGCCGCACCCGAGAGCGCGGCGGGCTGAGGCGCTCGACAATCAAGAGTTGTCGAAACGCCGGACACCATCGGAAAAATCGATCGCGTAGGAAGCCCCAGGACGGCCGATCACCCCTTTGTCCGAGGCGAAGGTCGTCCAGCGGAAAAACGCCCGCCGGTGACTCTCTGAGCGAATCTGAGAGGGGGTGTCGTCCGCGCCCCGGGCGCCGGGGCGCTTCAGGCGGAAAATTCCGCCAGCGCCGCCGCGATCCCTTCCGGCGCCGTCACCGGCAGCGAGCAGCGTTCGCCAACGCACACGAAGGCCGCCCCTTCCGCCGGTGCG
>NZ_JBNFNU010000180.1:0-8287 GCF_057364445.1 Xanthobacter sp. BG11Y11_SDJG | reverse complement strand
CCTGATCGTCCGGCCCGCCGCGCCGATCCGCCGTCAGCGCACGCCGCCCGCGTCCGCCGCAGCCGGATCGCAATGCGCGATCAGGAGTTCGGTGAGGGACGCGGATCTTTGCGCGCGGGATGCTGGCCCCGGCGGGCGCACCACAATAAGCCCCCGCCGGCGGCCGGGGGATGACGCGCCAGAACCGGCACCAGCGCGCCGGCGGCGATATGGCCCTCGGTCAGGCAATCGGGCAGGCAGGCGATGCCGAGCCCCGCGGCGGCGGCGGCGGCGAGAGCGATGCCGTTGTCCGCCTTGAAGCGGCCCTGCGGGCGCACCGTGACGATCCGCTCGCCATCCATGAGCTGCCAGCTTTCGGTTCCCTGGAGGAGCGCCTCGTGGGCGACGAGGTCGTCGGGCGTCTCGGGCGCGCCGTGCGCGGCGACATAAGCCGGGCTGGCAACGAACTTGCCGAAGATCGGCCCGACACGCCGCGCGACCAGATTGGAATCCGGCAGATAGCCGACGCGGATGGCGCAGTCATAGCCCTCCGTGACTACATCGACGAAGCGGTCGCTGTAGCAGGTTTGGACCTGGAGGCGGGGATGGCGGCGCGCCATCTCCGCCAGCACGGGGGCGAAATGCGTGGGGCCGAGGGACAAGGGCATGGCGACGCGCAGCCGCCCGCTCAGGTCGCCCGCGGGCTGGAGCATGTCCCGCGCGCGTTCGATCTCGGCGTAGGCCCGGGCGGCATGGTCGCGGAACGCGATCCCGGCCTCCGTGAGCGCCGCGCCGCGGGTGGTGCGCGCCAGGAGCTGGGCGCCGAGTTCCGTCTCCAGCCGGAACAGGCGCCGGCTGACGATCGACTTGGAGACGCCGAGGCGCCGCGCCGCCGGGGAGACACCCCCCGCGTCCGCCACCTCCACGAAGGTGCGAAGCTCTTCGATATCCATTCGGCGTTCCCCGTTCAGCGACACAGCTTACCCCGATCTGGCGCTATCGCATCCCGTTGAGGAACGTCACAAGGGCCGCAGGCAACGGCGCCGTCTCCGGCGCATGTCTCCTGCAACCCCACGCCGCTTCGGCGGCTGCAAGGATCAGCCCATGACCTTTCGCAACGGACTTGCTTCGCTCCTGCGTCCCGAGGACTCGGTCCTCGTCCTGATCGACCATCAGCCCTTCCAGCTCGCGAACCTGAACAGCCACGAGCCGCAGATGGTGATCAACAATACGGCAGCGCTGGCGAAGGCGGCCAAGGCCTTCGGCGTCCCCACGGTGCTGACCACCGTCCTCGCCGAGCGCGGCGGCCTGCTGTTCCCGCAGATCACCGAGGTGTTTCCGGGCCAGGAGATCATCGACCGGACGCTCATCAACACCTGGCAGGACCCGAAGGTGGTCGACGTGGTCAAGGCGACCGGCCGCAAGCAGCTGATCATCGCCGGCCTGTGGACCGAGGTGTGCGTCGCCATGCCGGCGATCCAGGCGCTCGGCGGGGGCGTGGACGTGACGGTGGTGACGGATGCGTCCGGCGGCGTTTCGGTCGAATCTCACGCGGTCGCCATCCAGCGCATGATCGCCGCCGGCGCGAACATGATGACATGGATGGCGGTGGCTGCCGAATGGCAGCGTGACTGGGCGCGGCTCGATACCGCCGCCAAGGTGACCGAGGTGCTGGTGCAGCACGGCGGCGGCAGCGGCATCGCCTTTCTGTGGGAGCAGCAGTTGCTCAACACCCCGGTGCCGCCCGCCGTGGGCTGATCGGACGGGGAAGGGGCGGGGAGGAGATCGGCGGTCCGAGCGGCGCACCGCAAAGGCGGTGCGGCGGTCGCGGTCCCGCCCCCCTCTTCGCCCGACCCCGCCGCCTCCGACGGTCTTTGGCGCAGGAAGGGCGCCCGGCACCTCACGGATCGGTCGCTCCATGCCGTCGCCGAGGCGTGCGCCGGTCGCCGCCTCGGCGGCGCGAACGGTCCGGTCCGCACGCCGAAGCGGAGGGCGGGATCAGTCGGCCGGTCCAGCGACAGGGGCGGTCTGCCCCCGGCTCCAGGTTGCGAGAAAGCCCCGCACGAAATCCTGGAATGTCATGGTCAGCCGGCGCTTGGCGATCCGCTTCAGCGTGACCAGCACCACCTTCAGCGGCCGCACCCCGTCCTCCAGCGGCACGTTGACGATGCACGAGCCGTCATAGGTGATGGCGGAGGCCGTCTTCAGGTTCAGGATCGAATAGCCGAGCCCGTTGCCCACCAAGGTCCGCACCGCCTCGAACGAGGAGGAGCGGAAGCGGATGTTGGGCTCCAGTCCGGCCGCATAGAACAGGGAGAGGAAGTATTCGCGCGTGTGGGGCAGGTCCATGAGGATCATGGGCTCGGACGCGAGGTCCGCCAGCCGCACGGCCCGCCGGCCCGCCAGCCGATGGTGCTCCGGCAAAACCACGAATGCCGGAAGCTCGGCCATGTGGACCGCCTGGAACTGGTCGGACAATCCGAGATCGAAGGTGAGCGCGGTCTCGATGCGCCCGCTCTTCAGCCCCTGCAGGATCTCTTCCTGGTCGCCGATCTCGATATGGATGCGGATGCTCGGATAGCGCGCCGAGAATGAGCCCATGATGTTGGCGAACACCACCGGCGCGAGGTTGGTGAAGCAGCCGACGGTCAGGTCGCCCTCCACCGCATTGCCAAGCGCGCCGGCGATGGTCTCGAACTCGTCGGCATGGGCCAGCAGGCCGCGCGCCTCCAGCGCCACCAGTTCGCCCGAGGGCGTCAAAGCGAGGCCCTTGGCCGGCTTGCGCACGAACAATTGCAGGCCGACCTGCTCCTCGAAGTCGCTGACCGTGGTGGAGACCGATCCCTGGCTGCGGCCGAGCCGCTCGGCGGCCGCCGAGATGGTTCCACACTCCGCCACCGTCACGAAGGTGCGCACGCGCGGAGCGTAAAGCGGTTCATGTTTTCCGAACCTCATATTCTGTTTCTTATGTCTTTTAGAATGCTGCTCCAGCGATACGATGCTTGCAAGAGGCATGGCGAGCGGCGCTCCGCCGGCCTCCCGACAGGCCCGGCACGTTCATGGGAAACGACTGACATGAAATCTCTTTCGGGGGACAGCGCGAGCCGCACGGCCGTGGTTGCTGCAGCGCACGTTGCAGCCCCCCCTTCGATCTGGAAGGCGGGGTGGCGAAGGCCGTGGCGGTGATCGCCGAGGCGGCGCGGGCGGGCGCCCGGCTGGTGGTGTTCCCGGAATCCTTCATTCCCGGCTTTCCCATCTGGGCCGGCCTCTACCGCCCGATCGATGCCCACCGCTTCTTCCGCCGCTTCGCCGAGAACGCGCTGCTGTCCGACCGCGGCCCGATCGGCGAGATCGCCGCCGCTGCCGCCCGTCACCGCATCTTCGTGAGCCTCGGCTTCTGCGAGGTCTCGCCCACCAGCCCCGGCTGCATGTGGAATTCGCAGGCGCTGATCTCCGACACGGGCGAGATCGTGAACCTGCACCGCAAGCTCGTGCCCACCTTCTACGAGCAGCTGTCCTGGAACCGGGGAGATGCCGCCGGCCTGCGGGTGGTCAAGACCTCGCTCGCCCGGATCGGCGGCCTGATCTGCGGCGAGAACAACAACCCGCTGGCGCGCTACGTGCTCATGAGCGAGGGCGAGGAGATCCACTGCTCCTGCTATCCGGCGATCTGGCCGTTCCGCAATCCGCTGGGCGGGGCGCCCTATGACCTGAAGGACGCGATCCGCTTCCGCACCGCCGCCCACGCCTTCGAGGCCAAGGTCTATTGCGTCGTGGCGGCGGGGGTGCTCGACGAGCCCACCATCGCCGCCATGAGCGAGGGGGACGAGGAGGTGGAGGCCATGATGCGCGCCTGCCCGCGCGCCTCCTCCATGATCGTCGGCCCCACTGGCGAGCTGCTGGCCGACCGGGCGGCCGACGCCGAGGGCCTGGTGCTGGCGGAGATCGACCTCTCGGTGCTGGTGGAGCTGAAGCAGCACCACGACATGGCGGGCTATTACAACCGGCACGAGCTGTTCTCGCTGCAGGTGCGCCGCGAGCGGCCGCGGCTTCTGGACAGCCTCGACGCGGACCCGTCGACATTCGACGGCGAGGCCGATCCGCTGGCGCCGTTCGGCGCCGCGGCGGAGTAGAGGCCATGACCGCAGCCAGCCCCCTGCGCCGCTCGCTGGTCAGCGCGCCCGCCATCGGGGCGGCGGCGGTGCTCGCCTTCCTGATCGCCTGGTGGGTGTCGGCGAACACCTTCGACCCCATGCGCATCCCGCAGCCGGGCGACGTGTGGGACGCCGCCGTGCAGCTCGCCACCACCGGCTATGCGGGCGGCACCCTGGTCGAGCATACGCTGCAATCCATCAAGCTCGCCTTCATGGGTTTCGCGGTCGCTGCCGGAACGGCGCTGCCCATCGGCCTCGCCATGGGCATGAGCCGCGGCGCGGAGGCGGTGTTCGGGCCGATCGTCGCCTTCATCCGCCCGATCCCGCCGCTGGCCTGGATCCCGCTCGCCATCATCTGGTTCGGCCTCGGCGACGGCGCCAAGATCTTCGTCATCTGGTTCACCGCCTTCGTTCCGACCCTGATCAACACCTTCACCGGCGTGCGCAACGTCGATCCCACCATCATCGCCGCCGCGCGGGTGCACGGCGCCGGGCCGCGCCGGATGCTGCTGGACGTGATCCTGCCCGGCGCGGCGCCGCTGATCTTCTCCGGTCTCAGGGTCTCGCTCCAGGCCTCCTGGATGGCGCTGGTGGCGGCGGAGTTGATCGGCGCCTTCTTCGGCCTCGGCCGCGTGCTGATGACGGCGGCGCAGGACATCTTCCCCGGCATGATCGTCGTCGCCATGGCGGCGGTGGCCGCCTGCGGCGCCACCATGACGTGGCTGCTCGGCGTCGTGGAACGGCGCTGCCTGCCCTGGCTCAAGGTGACGCCATGACCATGGACTTGATCGCCAAATCCGATCTGCGGCCGGCCCGGCACCGGCCCGCCCGTCCGGCGCTGCGGCCCGGGGCGCGCCTCGGCCTGCTGTCGACCGCCAGCATCGCCTTCGCGCTCGGCCTGTGGTTCGCGCTCGCCTTGTCCGGCCTGCTGCCGAAGATGCTGCTGCCCTCGCCGTGGGATGTGGCGCAGGCGCTGGTGAAGAATATCGGCGTGCCGTTCGCGGGCGCAACGCTCCAGCAGCACCTCCTCGCCAGCCTCGGGCGCTTCTCCGCCGGCTTCGCGCTGGCGGTGGTGGTCGGGGTGCCCGTGGGCCTCCTGATGGGCTGGTTCGCGCCCTTCCGGCACGCGATCGCGCCGTTCTTCGAAACCTTCCGCTTCATCGCCCCGCTGGCCTGGGTGCCGTTCGCGGCGCTGTGGTTCGGCACCGGCATCGGCGGGCCGATCCTGATCGTCTTTTCCGGCGCGTTCGCGGCCTGCGTCATCAACACCTATCGCGGCGCGCGGATGACCGACGAGCGGCTCATCGAGGCCTGCCGCACGCTTGGGGCCGGCAACTGGCGGCTGATCGTCGACGTGCTCCTGCCCTCCGCGCTGCCGTCCATCATGGCCGGCATCCGCGTGGCGGCGGCGCTCGGCTGGCAGTCTCTGATCGGGGCGGAGCTGATCGTCGCCTCGTCGGGCGTCGGCTACCTCATCGTCCAGGGGCAGGGATCGGTGGAGACGCCGATCGTCATGGCCGGCATGGCCACCATCGGCTTCATCGGGCTCCTCATCGACCTGGGGATCCGGCAGATCGACGCGCGCATCGGACGCGCCTGGAGGGTTGGCGCATGAGCGGCATCGCATTCACCGACGTCACGCGTGCCTTCGAGCGCAAGGGCGGCGCGTTCCAGGCGCTGGAACCGGTGACGCTGCACGTGCCGGACGGCGAGTTCGTCGCCATCGTCGGTCCCTCGGGCTGCGGCAAGACCACGCTGCTGCGGCTCGCAGCCGGGCTCGACCATCCCACCACAGGCAGCGTGATGGTTGGCGGGCGGCCGGTGACGGGGCCGGGACCTGACCGCGCCGTGGTGTTCCAGCAGTTCGCGCTGCTGCCCTGGAAGACGGTGCGCCAGAACATCGGCTTCGGCCTGAAATGCCGCGGCATGAGCGAGGCCGAGGCGCGCCCCCTGGTGGAGCGCTATCTCGCCACCATGCGCCTCGAAGGCCATGGCGACAGCTATCCGCACCAGCTCTCCGGCGGCATGCAGCAGCGCGTCGCCATCGCCCGATCCTTCATCCTGGAGCCGGAAGTGCTGCTGATGGACGAGCCGTTCGGCGCCCTCGACGCGCAAACCCGCATCGAGATGCAGGAAGAGCTGATCCGCCTCACCGCCGGCCAGCCCCGCACGGTGCTGTTCATCACCCACTCGGTGGAGGAGGCGACCTACCTCGCCGACCGCGTGGTGGTGATGGCCGGCCGCCCGGGCTCGGTGCGCGAGATCGTCGACGTCGCCTCGCTGCGCAAGGCGGAGCGCTGGGCGGAGCGCTCGGTGGAGGAGGTGATGGAGCTCGAGAGCTTCATCCGCATCCGCACCCGCCTGTGGCGCCTTCTGCGCGCGTCCGGTGCCCATCGGAACGAGGCTTCGGACGCCAAGCTCTCCATCGCCTCCTGACGGCGGCGAAACGAACGACGACAAGAAGACAAGACCTTCCAGAAAAACGGGAACAGGAGTTCGAACCATGCTCAGTCGCAGCGCGTTTCTCGCACGCACCTTCCTGGCCGCCGGCATGGCCCTCGCCGTGCCGACGTTCGCCGCCCCGGTCCACGCGGAGGAGGTGAAGATCTCCTATCAGCCGGCGCTCTACTGGTCCCTGCCGTTCTACATCGCCAGCGAGAGGGGCTGGTGGAAGGAGATGGGGATCGAGCCGAGCTTCTCGACCTTCCCGGCCGGCCCGCAGCAGATCGCCGCCGCGCCGTCGAAGTCCTGGGACATCGGCGGCACCGGCTCGCCGCCGGCGGTGCTCGGCGCGGTGCGCTTCAACCTCGTCACCATCGCGCTCGCCGACGACCAGTCGGACACCGCCTGGGTCGCCGCCCGTGCCAAGGACGCGGACGCGATCCTCAAGGATCCCTCGATCCTGAAGGGCAAGGAGATCCTGCTCACCACCAATTCCACCGGCCACTACACGGCCGTGGCGTGCCTGAAGAAGATGGGCCTCGGCCCGAACGACGTGCGGGTGGTCAATCTCGGCCCGGCGCAGACCATCGCCGCCTATTCCTCGGGCAACGGCGCGCTCGCGGCCGCCTGGCCGCCCTTCTCCTACACGCTCCAGGAGAAGGCCGACACCAAAACGCTGTGCACCGGCCGCGACGGCGGCGCCGCCGTGACCGCCGCCGTGGTGGTGCGCGCCGATTTCGCCAAGGAGCATCCCGAAACCGTGGCGAAGGTGCTGGCGGTCTATCTGCGCTCCATCGCCTGGCAGAAGAAGCACCGCGCAGAGACCATGGCCTACATGAAGAAGTTCTATCCGGAAGGCGGCACCACCCTGTCCGATCACTTCATCGAGGTCGATTACGACAAGCGGCCGATCTACACGCTGGAGGAGCAGCTCAAGCTCTTCGACCGCTCGAAGGGCCCCTCGACCATGGACCAGTGGCACACGGATCTCGCCGATTACCTGAAGTCCACCGGCACGCTCCAGAAGACGCCCGAGGCGAAGGACTACATCACCGACAAGTTCCTGAAGATGATCGCCGACGATCCGAAGCTGCGCGCCTTCGCCATGGACCAGGGCTGAGCGCGCCCATGAGCGAGGAGCGCGCGCGCATTTACCCGATGAGCCGACCGGCGGGACATGTCCGCCGATCGCCCGCTATTCCTCGCGGTTCGACCATGCGCCGGGCCGGCTCGCCGTGCTGTTCGTCGGCATGGCGGCGGCGGATGAGAGCCTCGCGGCGCGCGCGCTCGCGGACTTCCTCGCGGCGGCGCTTGCGGCGCCCGATGCCCCCGGGCATCTGGACCGCGCCGCCTTCACCGACCTCGCCGGCCGGGTGAACCGCATGGCGGCGCTCTATTGGCCCGACCGCGCCGCCTATGTCCGCTGGCTCGAAGCGCCGGATGTGGCGGCCTGGCGCAGCGGCTCCCGCGCACACGCCGAGGACTTCGGCCAGTGGTGGGAGCCGGTGAGCGTGGCGCCCGAGCGGGCGGAGACGATCGCCTTCGCGGAATATCGCCGCGGCCTTTCCGGCTGCCCGTTCTCGCGCCTGGAGCAGATGGACCAGACCGGCTATTGGGGCGCGGCGCGCGACCGCATCCCGGCCTCGGCCTGGGGACCGGCTGGACGGGGACGTGGCGCGCCTCGTGCCGCTCGGCGCGATGCCGCAAACGCG